>CAZDYS010000012.1:0-21712 GCA_964509445.1 uncultured Planctomycetaceae bacterium | reverse complement strand
GTTCTTCTTCAACAAGCCGCTGCACCAGACGGAGATCAAGACGGTGCTCGGCGTCACGATTCCCGCGTACTCCTTCCACCTGGGAGGGCGCACGGTGCTGGAGCTCCTCGGCTCGCACCCGAGCACGGCGCAGTTCATTGCGACCAAGCTCACGCGCTGGCTGCTCAACGAGAACCCGCCGGCCTCGGTCGTCGACGACGCCGCGGCGACCTACACGGCGACCGGTGGGGACATCCGCGCGATGATCCGCACGATCCTGACCGAGGAGAACCTGTCGGACGAGTCCGGCCACTGGGCGCCGAAGTTCAAGCGCCCGTTCCACTACCTGGTCTCGTTCCTGCGCGGTCTCGAGGCGGACATCACCGATCCGCTCTCGCTGGTCTTCTACCTGATGACCATGGGGCAGTCGCCCTACGACTGGGCGCCGCCCAACGGCTATCCGGACTCGGTGAACGTGTGGGGCGCGGGCCTCCTGCCGCGCTGGTCGTTCATCTCGGCCATGATGCAGAACCAGGTCCCGGGCACGACGACTCCGATGGCGAACACGAGGGACCTGATCGGCGGCTTCCAGACCGAGAAGCTCGCACGCCGCATCAACCAGCGCCTGCTCGGAGGGGCGCTGCCTCGCCGCGAGGAGCGCATCATCCAGGAGTACGTCGACTCCACTCTGGCGCCGTTCGTGAGCTGGCGCGACGTCTACGAGGCCATCAGCCTCGCCGCCTCCGCACCCGGCTACCAGACCTACTGATCCAGAGGAGTCTCCGATGAACCACGAGAACAACGCTTCCTTCCGCGTCGACCGTCGTCAGCTCCTCTCCGGTGCCTCCGCGCTCTCCGCCGCCAGCGTGCTCGCGAGCACGAGTCAAGCGCGGCGCAGGAGCGGTCCGCAGCGCGTCTTCGTGCAGCTCTTCCTGCGAGGAGCCATGGACGGCATGACGACCGTCGTGCCTCACGCGGACGGGGACTACTACGCCCTGCGTCCCACGCTCGCGGTTCCGGCTCCGGGAGCGAGCGGCGGCGCGATCGACCTGGACGGATTCTTCGGCCTCGCGCCCGCCGCGGCGCCGCTGTTGACGCCCTACCTCGACGGCAAGCTCGCGTTCGTGCACGCCTCGGGCTCCACGGACCCCACGCGCTCGCACTTCGAGGCCTTCACCAAGATGGAGTTCGGCGGTCCGAACCTCGCGCCCGGTGCGGTCCAGAACGGCTGGCTCGCGCGCTTCCTGAGCACGCGCGGCGGGGGGGACGTCGTGCGGGGCGTCGGAGCCGGAGACGTCCTGCCCCAGACCCTGGCGGGGGCTCCGCGGGTGCTGCCGATCCGGGACTTCGAGACGTTCGACTTCCCGGGCAAGACGCTGACCGCGCAGGACCGCGCACAGCGCATGGCCGATGCCTACGCGCCGATCGCTCCGCCGGTCGGCTCCGCGGCGCTCGACACGTTCGCGGCGATCGACCGCTTCTCCACGATCGACTTCGGCGGCTACGTGCCCTCCGGGGGCGCCAGCTATCCCGCGACCGAGCTCGGGAAGCAGTTCCACGACGCGGCCGCGCTGATCAAGGCGCAGCAGGGAGTCGAGGTCGTCACCATCGACTACGGCGGCTGGGACCACCACGCCAACCAGGGACCGCTCGATGGCCTGATGGCCTCGATGCTCTACGAGCTGTCGCTCTCCATCGAGGCGTTCTACCTCGACCTGTCGGATCGCCTGGACGAGGTCCTGCTCTCGGTCGTCTCCGAGTTCGGCCGTCGCGCGGACGAGAACGGCAGCGCGGGTACGGACCACGGACGCGGCAACGTGATGATGCTGCTCGGAGACGGCGTCGTCGGCGGTCAGGTGCACGGCACCTGGCCGGGCCTCGGACCGGCGCAGCTCGACGACTTCGCGCTCGCGATCACGACGGACTACCGCGACGTGCTCGGCGAGGCGTTCCAGAACCTGATGGGGGCGACGCCGGGCGAGCTGGCAGCAATGTTCCCGATGCACACCTACGCGCCGGTAGGTGCGACGGTCTAGGGCACGGACACCGGGGCGAGCTCTCGCAGGGCTCGCCCTCGCCGCGCTCGCGGTCACGCTCCCGGCCTGTGCCGCGTTCGACGCGCGGCCGCCGGCGCGGCGCAACGTGCTGCTCCTCGTCGCGGACGACCTGACGGCCTCCGCACTGTCCTGCTACGGGAACGCCTCGAACGCCACGCCGCACCTCGATCGGCTGGCAGCGCGCGGCGTGCGGTTCACGCGGGCCTACTGCCAGTTTCCGCTGTGCGGACCGGCGCGCGCGGCTCTGATGACCGGGCTCTATCCCGAGGCGTCCGGAGTGCTCGACAACGGGGCAGCGTGGAAGCTCACGCGCAGTACGGAGGGTCGTCCCGCGCTGGGCGAGCACTTCCGCGCGCACGGCACCACCACGGCGCGCGTCGGCAAGGTCTACCACATGCGCGTCCCGGGCGACGTGACGGCCGGGGTCGACGGAGCGGACCACGCGGGGTGCTGGACCGAGCGCTTCAACTGTCCGGGACCGGAGTGGGCGACCGCCGGGGTCCACGAGCACCTCTCCAACGAGCACCTCGAGCGAACCCCGGGCGAGCACTACGACCTGGGGTTCGGCACCGCGTTCTACACGGTGCGGGCGGCCGTGGACGCCGCACGCCAGCCCGACGCGCTCGCCGCGGACCGGGCCATCGAGCTCCTGCGCAAGTACCGCGACGAGCCGTTCTTCCTCGCCGTCGGGTTCGTGCGCCCGCACGTCCCGCTGGTCGCGCCGGGGCGCTTCTTCGAACGTCACCCGGTGGAGGCACTCGAGCTCGCCCCGACGGTCGAGGGAGACTGGACGGACCTCCCGCAGGCTGGGATCGCGCCGTACCACTCCGCGCGTCGCGGTCTCGAGGCTCCCGCGACGCAGCGCAAGGTCCTGGCCGCCTACTTCGCCTCGGTGTCCTTCGTCGACGAGCAGGTGGGGCGTGTGCTCGACGAGCTCGAGGCCCTCGGGTTGGCGGACGAGACGGTCGTCGTGTTCACCTCCGACCACGGCTACCACCTGGGCGAGCACGGGTTCTGGCAGAAGCTCTCGCTGCACGAGGAGGCGACGCGCATCCCGCTCGTCGTCGCCGGTCCGGGAGTCGCGCGCGGCGCATCAAACGGCCCGCGGGAGTCCGCGGCGCTCGTCGAGCAGATCGACCTCTTCCCGACGCTGGCGGAGCTCGCGGGCCTGCCGGTCCCCGCGCACTGTCAGGGGAAGAGCCTGGCGGGCGTGCTCGCGGGCTCGAGCACGGGCGTGCGCTCCGGGGCCTACGCGAGGACGGCGCGGGGCCATCTCTGGCGCACCGAGCGCTGGGCCTATCTCGAGTACGCGGACGGCTCGGCCGAGCTCTACGACATGCGCGCGGACCCCGGGCAGTTCACGAACCTCGCGGAGTCGCCGGAGGTCGTCGCGACGAGGAGGGACCTCGCGCGCGCGCTCGCCGAGAAGCGCGCGGCCGTGGCCGGGCTCTGATCCTCGCGTTCCTGCGGCAGGGACGGAGCGTCCAGGGGCCCCTGCTCGGGCCGCTGGCACCGCTCGCGCGGGGGGGTCACGGCTGGTCCGTCGGTTTGCGCAGGACGAGGTTCGCGAGCACGGGCGTCAGGCAGGCGCCTTCCGCGCGCGCGGTGCGCTCGCGCCAGCGTTCGCCGTGGCGCTCGAAGAGCTCGGGGGCGAGCAGGCCGCGCTCGACGAGGCGTGGCAGGTAGCTCTCGAAGAAGCCGCCGATCCACCTCCACTCGGGACTGCCGGGGACGGCGATGCGCACCATCGGCTCGAACAGCTCGACCACCAGTCCGAGCTGCTCCGCGAAGCGCGGGAGGAGTCGCGCGACGTCGATCGTCCCTCCTCCCTGGCGCCAGCTCTCCATGCAGGCGGCGACGACCGCCTGGAAGTCGTCCTCGCGGGGGATCGAGGAGACGGCTTCCCAGTCGAGGTACTCCTGCAGGAGGAAGGCTCCACCGGGACGCAGCCACGCCGACGTGCGCGCGAGCACGCTGGCGGGATCCGGGAGCCAGGAGAAGAGCCAGCGCGAGTAGACGGCGTCGATCGAGCCGACGGGGACGTCGAGCTCCTCGACCGAGGCGGCGCGCCCTTCGACGTTGTCGAGCGAGCGCCGGTGTGCCTCCTCGGCGAGCGACGAGACGAACCGGTCGCTCTGGTCGACGGCGAGCACGCTGCCCTCGGCCCCGACGTGGGCGGCGAGCTCGAAGCTCGTGTATCCGGGTCCGCAGCCGAGGTCGATCACGCGCGCGCCTCGCTCGACGCGTGCCGCCTCGAGCAAGGTGTGCTGGGCCGACTGCCAGACCAGGTGCTGCTCGAGGAGACGGCGCAGCTCCTCGTCGTCCGTGCCCAGGATGTACTCGTTGGATTCCATGCGCGCAGTGTGCCTGCGGAGGGGCGAGGCTTCCTCCGGTTCCTTTCGTTCGAAGCTTGCGGTCCCCGGCGCAGCTCGCGCAGGCTGGCGCGCATGGAAGACCCGGGTCGAGACCGCACGGAGACCTGGCTGCAGCTCGCCCTGCAGCCGCCCGTCGTGCGCCGAGCGTGCCTGTACGCGGTGGGGGTGGGGGCGCTCCTGATCGCGATCAATCACGGGGACGCGCTCCTCGCGGAGGAGGTCCGGCCCGCGCGCCTCTGGAAGATGGGCCTGACGGTGCTCGTGCCCTACGGCGTGTCGACCCTGTCGAGCGTCGGCGCCCTGCGCGAGGCCGCGCGGGAATCGGGCTGACTGCAAGCTGGCGCGGCCTCCGCGAAATGCGCTCTACGATGATCTCTCTCCCGACTCTCCTCGTGCTCGCCACCGCGAGCGGGATCCCCTGCCAGGACGACGTCGCGCCGGAGGAGCAGTGGAGCAGCTGGCGCGGCCCGCTCGCGACGGGGGAGGCGCCGACCGCGGACCCGCCGACCACCTGGAGCGAGAGCCGTAACGTGCGCTGGAAGGTCGAGCTGCCGGGCAAGGGGCACTCGACGCCGGTGCTCTGGGGCGAGCGGCTGTTCGTGACGACGGCGGTCCCCGTCGGTGAGGCTCTCGTCCCGGCACCCGAGCGGGCGCCCGGGGCGCACGACAACGCGCCGGTGACCCACGTGCACTCCTTCCGCGTGCTCGCGCTGGACCGCGCCACCGGGAAGAAGCTGTGGGAGCGAGCGCTGCTCGAAGAGCTGCCGCACGAGCGCGCGCACGTGACCGCGAGCTTCGCGTCCCCGTCGCCGGTCACGGACGGCGAGCGGGTCTATGCGTCCTTCGGCTCCTACGGCGTGTTCGCGCTCACGCTGGACGGCGAGCCGTCGTGGTCCGTCGACCTGGGCGACCTCTCGATGAAGCACGCACACGGCGAGGCGAGCGGCCCGGTCCTGGCGGGGGAGACCGTGACGGTCCTGTGGGATCACGAGGGCGACTCGTTCCTGGTCGGGCTCGACCGCTCGACCGGAGAGGAGCGCTGGAGGACGAAGCGGGACGAACCGACCTCGTGGTCGACGCCCATCGCGGTGGAGGCTCCCGAGACGACCTGGATCGTGGTCAGCGGGACGAACGCGGTGCGCGCCTACGACGCGCGCGACGGAAGCGTGGTGTGGTCCGGGCCGGGACTCTCGAACAACGTCGTCGCCTCCCCCGTCCACGCGGACGGAGTCGTCTACGCCGGCTCGAGCTACGAGCGCCAGATCTTCGTCGCGCTGCGCGTCGACGGCCGGAGCGGCGCCCTGACGAACGACGACCTCCTGTGGGTACGCCGCAAGGGCACGCCCTACGTCCCCTCGCCGCTCCTGGTCGGCGACGCGCTCTACTTCCTGCACCACTACCAGGGACGCCTCTCGCGGGTCGATCGGGCGACGGGCGAGGAGGCCGGGCGCGCTTGGCGCCTGCCGCAAGTCCGCAACGTCTACGCCTCGCCCGTGGCGGCCGCCGGGCGCATCTACGTCACCGATCTCGACGGCACCACCGTGGTCCTCCAGGACGCGGCCGAGCCGCGGGTCCTCGCCACGAATCGCCTGAACGACGTGTTCAGCGCCTCCGCGGCGATCGCGGGGGACGCGCTGTTCCTGCGCGGCGAGCGCTTCCTCTACTGCCTGTCCGAACGCTGAGCGGTCACAGGGCGAGGCGACAGATCCGCCCGTCCGGTCCCACGGCCCAGGCGAATCGTCCGGAGGGCGCGAACGCGACCGCGTTGAGCTCGATCCCGCGTCCCGCTCCGATCGGCTCCCACGTGCGTCCGTCGTCCCAGGTGACGTCCGTGCCGTTGATCCCGACCGCGAGCCACAGGCCGGCTCGATCCGGAGCCGGAGCGACGGACGAGCGGTAGCCGCCGGGCGGAACCTCGCTCCGCAGCCAGGAGCGACCGCCGTCGTCGGTCTTCGCGGCCGTTCCGCCGCGGCGGTCGGGCAGGGTGTAGTTGCCGCCGACGGCGACGCCGTGGCGCTCGTCACGGAACGCGAGCGCGAACACGCCGGCCCCCTCGTCGCCCTGCTGGAGCGGAAGGTGCGTCGCGGTCCACGTGCGCCCGCGGTCGTCGGTGCTCCACACGCGCGCCTGGGCGCCTCCCGTGCCGAGCCAGGCGCGGCGCGCGCCGAGGAGGGCGAGCGAGCGGTTGCTCGCGGCGAACCCGACCTCGCCCTCGACCGTCCGCGGGAAGCCCTCCGGACCGAGCCGCTCCCAGCTCTCGCCGCCGTCCGCCGTGCGCAGGAGGGTCAGCCGACCGTCGACCGCGTCGCCCATCACGAGGCCGTTCGTTCCGTTCCACATCCGCAGCGCGTTGTAGAACCCCTGCGGCTCGCGGTTCGTGCGGACCGTGGTCCACGCGCGGCCGCCGTTCGTCGTCTTCAGGATGCGCGACGCGGATCCGGGCCCGGCGGTCGCGATCCAGGCGCGCTCCGCGTCGAGCGCGACCAGGGAGCGCGCGTCCAGCGCGTCCCGACGCGCCTCGGTGGGAGACACGTCGCTCCAGCTCGCGCCGCCGTCGATGCTGCGCAGGACCAGGCCGTTCGAGCCGGACACCCAGACCACCTCGTCCTGGGGCACGGACAAGCCGCGCAGCGAGGCCCCTTCGAGTCCTTGGATGCCGACGACCGCGATCGGGCGCCAGGCGAGCTCGCCGGCAGCATCGGGTCCGGTGAGGTCGGCGCCCCGGCAGCCGACGAGCGCGCCCGAAAGGGCTGCGGCGGTACTCAGGAGAAGTGCGGAGAACTTCATCCGGTCAGGGTAGCGGCGCGGCGCCCCTGCCCGAGGGGGCGAATCCCGCTCCCTCGGCCCCGGGCCACTGGTCGGACGGCCCTGTGCGCATCCTGTCGGGAGGCGATGAGCGCTCGGTACGGCCACGGTTCGGTCTGCGTGGAGCCTCGGGCCGCTTCGGCGCAAGCGGTACAGAGGCGCTATGCTGCGCGGCCTCACCCCCCCGCCCGCTCCTCTCCACTCACCTCGAGGACGCCCCCATGATCGCCGCCTTCGCTCTCGCTCTCCTCCCGCTTCAGGACGCCCATCAGGGAAAGGACACGGCGCCCGCCTGGGGCGGATTCCGCGGCAACAACGGCTCCGGCGTCGCGGCGGGCTCCGTGCCGAAGTCTCTCGATCCCGAGGAGGTCGCCCTGTGGCGCGTCGAGGTTCCCGGGGGCTACTCGTCGCCGGTCGTCGCCGGGAGTCGGCTGTTCCTCACGGCCGTGGACGGGACGGAGCTCCTCACGATCGCCATCGATCGCCAGAGCGGGGACGAGCTCTGGCGCCGCGGCATCGAGTTCGACGGTGCGCGCGTCGGCATGAACTCCTCCGCTGCCCCGTCTCCGATCACGGACGGAGAGCGGGTCTACTCGCTGTTTCACGCCGCCGGCCTCGTCGTGTACGACGTCGAGGGCGAGGAGCTCTGGCGGCAGGACCTCGGCGCCTTCGACATCCCGCACGGCATGGCGACCTCTCCGATCCTCGTGGACGGCAAGGTCGTGCAGCTCGTGGACCAGGACGCGGAGTCGTTCCTGGTCGCGTTCGACGCGAAGACCGGGAAGGAGCACTGGCGCGTGGAGCGTCCCGGCTCGACGCACAGCTACGCGACGCCGGCGATCTACCGCCCCGCGGAGGGACCGGCGCAGATCGTCGTGCCCGGTGCGCTGCGTCTGCAGAGCTACTCCGCCGCGGACGGCAAGCTCCTCTGGTGGGTCGACGGTCTCGCCTGGCAGACCAAGTGCGTGCCCGTGATCGAGGGGGACCACTGCTTCGTCAACGCGTACATGGTCTCGAGCTCCGAGTTCGGCATCCCCGCGCTGGAAGCGACCTGGGAGGACGAGCTCGTGAAGCGCGACGCCGACGGTGACGGCGTGATCTCGCGCGAGGAGTTCCCGGGGGACATGATCCAGCAGGCCTGGTTCATCTTCGACCTCGACGGGGACGAGCGTCTCGACGAGGACGACTGGAACTACCTCGGGCTCGCCGGTCGCGCGGTGGGGGGGCTGTTCTCGATCGACCTCACCGGATCGGGCGACGTCACCAAGACGCACCTGCGCTGGAAGTTCGGTGACCGTCGCGGACTCCCCGACTGCCCCTCGCCGCTCCTGATGGAGGGCCTGCTCTACGTGCTCAAGGACGGCGGCCTGTTG
Organism: uncultured Planctomycetaceae bacterium; assembly: GCA_964509445.1. Taxonomy (GTDB): domain Bacteria; phylum Planctomycetota; class UBA1135; order UBA1135; genus CAZDYS01. The sequence continues at coordinate 13,123 of CAZDYS010000012.1, read as the reverse complement.
ACCGCCATCGATCCCGACTCGGGCGAGGTCGTGAAGCAGGACCGCGTCGGAGCACCGGACCGCTACTTCGCGTCGCCGGTCGGCGCCGGTGGCCGCATCGTGACGGCCAGCGTGGACGGTCAGCTCGCCGTGATCCAGGGCGGCGCGGAGTGGGAGGTCCTGTCCGTGGCCGACCTCGAGGAGGAGATCTGGTCCACGCCCGCGATCGCGGACGGGCAGGTCTTCGTGCGCAGCCAGGGAGCGCTCTGGTGCTTCCAGAACCTCGAGGAGTAGGTCTCCTCGCTCCCTCGATCCGCGGCGCTCAGGCCGAGCGTCGCGGGCTCTCCTCGTCCCGCGGTTCCTCGTCCCTGCGGACGGTCCCGCGTCGGAGCGGCTCGGTCACCTCGTTGATCGCGTCGCAGATGTGCTGGAGCTGGTCGCCCTCGCGCAGGCGGCACGGGCCCAGCTGATCTCCGCGCGCGACGCCCCGCAGGTACTCGTGGAAGCGGTGCAGGGGCCCCGCGAAGCGGAACGAGACCGCGACCCCGAGCATTGTCATCACCGGCAGGAGCGCGAGCAGGGAGACCAGGAACACCGAGACGAGGAGGCCCGGTAGTTCCTGGGCGAGCTCCGCTCCACCTTCCGTCTCCGAGAGGAAGCTCGTGAGGCGTGCTCCCAGGAACAAGAACTGGAGGAGCATGCCTACGGTGGCGATCCCGACCAACGTGGCCGTCAACCGGACCTGGACGCTGGGGATGATCAGCTTCTTCTTGCGCTTGTTCACGAGCTTGGGAGTGGGGGAAACGGCGGGGGGGATCCCGTGCATCGGCCCGAACGACGCCGCTCCTTGAATCGAGATTCGGAAAGAACCGGCGCCGGCCTCAAGCGCGGTCCCCGGTCCGCCCGATTTCCCAGGTCGCGGGAGTGGACTCCCCACAGCCCCGAACGCACGTCCGCGCCGATGAACCTCTCCGACCGACACACGCCCCGCGCCGACCGCGCCGGCCTCACCATGCTCGAGCTCATGGTGACGATGGTGGTGCTCCTGTTCGCCGTGGGCGGGACCCTGGGCTCCCTCTCCTCGTTCGTGGTCCTGGGCGACTCCGCCCGCGAGACCACCGTCGCCACGCAGGCGGCCAAGGACATGCTCGAACAGCTGCGCACGGAGACGTTCGGCGAGGTCTTCGCTCGCTACAACGACTCGGCCGCCGACGACCCCGGGGGGGTCTCGCCCGGAGCGGACTTCGCGGTCCTCGGGCTCGACCCGCGCCGCGACGACGCGGACGGGCTGTGCGGGGAGATCCTCTTCCCCGTCGACGACGCGGCACCCACGGTGCTACGCGAGGACCTGGACGCGAACGAGTTCGGGCTTCCCCGGGATCTCGACGGCGATCAGGTCACCGACGCGAACGACCGGTCCGGCGACTACCAGCTCCTGCCGGTCGTCGTGCGCATCCGCTGGCGCGGAGCGTCGGGGAACCGCCAGCTACAGCTCGCGACGGTCCTGCGGAACGGAGGTGCACAGTGAGGGCTCGCCGACAGCGGCGTCGCGCCGGCTTCACCATGCTGGAGCTGACGATCGCCGGCACCCTGCTGATCGTCGTGCTCGGAGGGCTGGGCGTCGCACTCCAGCGGGGCCTCGGCATGTTCCGTCAGAGCACGGCGAACCAGGAGACGGACGGACGGCTCGATCGAGCGCTGGAGCGCATCCAGCGCGAGCTCCTGGGAGCCAGCGCGAACAGCCTCGCGCCCGATCTCACCACGGTCGTGGGCAACCCGACGACCTGGTCGAATGCGCTGGAGTTCCAGCTCGCGACGGGGTGGGCCGGTGGAGCGCAGACCCTGGGCGACGTTCAGCGCATCGAGCTGCGGCTCGATCGTGGAGAGCTCGACAACGGCCTGGACGACGACGGTGACGGCCTCGTGGACGATCAGGAGGTCGTGCTGATCCGCGACTTCGGTGGCCTGGACGAACAGGAAGTGGTGCTCGTCACGGACGTCGCCGAGTTCCTCGAAGGCGAGGACCCGGGCGACGGGGACGACGACAACGGCAACGGGCTGGAGGACGAGAGCGGGCTCGCCTTCGACCTGGACGGCGACACGCTCAACGTGCGGCTGACGGTCGGCCGGAACGGACCCCAGGGCCTGATCCTGCGAACGCGGACGGCCTCCCTCTCCCTGCGCAACTGAGCTCGCACACCGGATCATGGCGCGAAAACGACACACCCTGCTCTCGGCGGCGCTGTCCCTCGCCCTGGGGGCTTCGCTCGCGGCGCAGGAGTCCCTGCGGGTCGGCGCGCACCTGCGGGAGCTCGTGACGCACACGCTCGACGCCTCCCGGACGCCCGAGGAGCGCGCTCAGCTGCGGCGCGCCTTCGGAGAGCTGGATCCCTCCCAGGCCCCCGGGATCGTCGAGCTCTGGACCTACGGTCTCCTCCCCCTGGAGGAGGGTCAGCCGCCGCGGGCGCTGGACGGTTCCGCGCGGGACCTCCTCGTCGAGACGCTACGGGCCTGGCCCGAGCGCACGGCCGTGGCCGGCCTGCGCGCCGCGCTCCAGGAGTCGAGCCCCCTCGAGAGGCGGCTCGCGGTGCTGGAGCTCCTGGGCGAGTTCGCCGGGGCCCAAGGGCTCCCGGACCTGTTCGCGGTCCTCCGCGAGCTGGACGGTGGTCAGGCCAGCGACCCGCGCGTGCTGGGCGTGTTCGTCGCGAGTCTGGAGCGGGTCCTGTCGCGCGACGAGGCCAGCTTCCGGGTCGTCGAGGACGAGCTCGAACGCGCCGACGCGCGGCTGACCCGGGCTTGCCTGGGCGCGCTGGGGCGGAGCGGCGACTGGCGCGGACTCTCCGTGCTGGAAGACCACCTGGGCCGCACGCCCGACCTCGATCGCGAGCTCCTGGAAGCGCTCTCGGACCTGGACCTGTGGCGTCAGGAAGAGGCGCGCAAGACCGTCCTCCGCTGGGCCTTCGAGCGGCTCGACGCCGAGGACGCCAAGCTTCGCGCGCAGGCGGCGCGCACCCTCGCGACTCTGCGCGGCGGGACCCACCTCGAAGACGTGCTCGGTCTTCTCGACGACGACGACCGTCGCGTCCGCCGCAGCGCACACTTCGCGCTGCAGGAGCTGACCGGTCTGCGGTGGGACGAGCAGCCGCAGCGCTGGCACGCCTGGCTGGAGCGCGAGGACGACTGGAGAAGGCAGGAGCTTCCGACGCAGGCCGAGACGTTGCTCGGGCCGGCATCCGGACCGGCCCTCGAGGCGCTACGCGGATTCGCGGAGCACGCGACCTGGGCGGCCGAGACCGCGCCGCTCGTGCTGCGCGCGCTCGAGCACGGAGACGAGGAGGTCGCGGTGCGCGGTCTCCAGGTCCTGGCACGTCTCGCGGAGCCGGCGTCGATCGCGCCGCTCGTGCAGCTGCTGGAGACCGAGCGCCGTCCTCGCGTACGGGAAGCGCTCGCCTCCACCCTGACCCAGCTGACCGGCCACGAGGCTCCCGACGCGGGGGCCTGGAGCGCCTGGCTCGCCGGCGGCGAACCCGAGAACGACCGATGATGGAACTCGAGAACGCAGCGAAGACGCACCTCTCCCGGCGGGGAGGTGCCCTCATCAGCGCCGTGCTGATCGTCGCCACGCTGGCAGCGACGGCGGCGGCGGTCTTCGGCATCAGCATGATGCGGTCCAGCGAGGCGCGTCGGACCGCGCAGCAGACCCGTGCGCTCTACCTCGCGGAGGCCGGCCTGTCGGAGGCGCTCATGGTGATCGCCATCAACGAGCGCGAGGACCTCGTGGTGCCCGCGACCATCGGGACCGAGGAGTTCCCGATGGAGCTGCGCAACGGCGACTACTGGTGCGAGATCACGGCCCTCGGCGGAGAGGCCTACTCGGTCGTGTCGCGCGGGCGCGCGGGCTCCGACCTGCGTGCGCTCGAAGCACGCATCGCGCCGCTGGGTACGAGCATCTACGACCACGCGATCTTCGCGGGGAACTCCAGCGGCGACCTCGACTACACGCTCAAGCTGTCCGGAACGGGTTCGGAGGCGGACTCCGTCAACGGGGACATCTACTCCGGCAACGACATCGAGATCCTCGCGGACGCGACCGTGAGCGGAGACGTGGACGCCGCGGGTGCCGTCTCCGGGATGAAGGGAACCGAGGGGGTCGATCTCCCGATCCCGGACATCCCCGGGATGAACTACGACATCAACCACGACGTCGACGTGGCGGCGATCTTCGCCGCGGAAGAGAGCTACGCGAGCAACGCGCTGGGGGGCTCCGCCTTCCAGGTCCCGGAGGAGAGCCCGGCCCACATCTTCCGCAAGAACCCCGACGACCGGACCTCGGAGACCAGCGGGACGGTCAAGGACGACTTCTTCCTGGAGGACCCCTACGAGGCGGTCCGCAACTACACGGCGTCCTACAACGGCCGGCAGGGACACACGGTGACGCTCGCCGGCGTGGACGGAGAGCCCGGGAGCGACGGCAACGAGGTCGTCTACTACGTCGACGGCAACATGTGGGTGCACAACAAGCCCTGGGGCCGCATGCGCTTCAACCGGGGATCGGACCCCGTGCGCATCACCTTCGTCGTGAAGGGCAACATCTACTTCTCGGACGACGTGACGGTCATCGATCAGGACACCGACGGCGTGGCGTTCATCGCGATCAAGGACGACGCCGTCGCGGACAGCGGCAACGTGTACCTGGGGGACCCGCGCTACGGCACCGTCGAGCGGCTCGAAGCCTTCCTGTACGCGGAGAACGACTTCATCGACTACAACCTCGACGAGGACGGTTCGAAGGAGGTCACCCTGTTCGGGAACATGACCGCCGGCAACCACGTCTCGATCGAGCGCGACTTCGAGAAGAGCGACGGCTCCACGGTGCACTCGAGGCTGACCGTGAACTTCGACGACCGCATCTCGACCGGCCAGCTCGAGCTGCCGGGGATCCCGCTGGCGACGGACAACGGGGTCGAGGGCTTCGCGGTCGTCTTCTGGAGCGAGGTCGCCTTCTAGTCGACGCCGGCTCCCGAACGAGAACGACCGCGGACCGGCTGAGCCGACCCGCGGTCGTTCGCGTTCTATCGGGAGCCTCGGGCTCCCGGAGGCGCTCTACATCGTGCCGATCACGAGGTCGAGCGCGTCCGTCGTCGTGAAGCTCCCCGGGTTGACGAAGACCGCCTGGGTGTAGACGTTCCAGCCGACGATCGAGACGTCGTTCGGGATGTCGACGGTGACCGTGATCGGGTCGCCGTTCCAGACCGTCAGCGGGTTCGCCTTGGTCGGCTTCGGGGCGCCGAGGTTGATCAGGATCTCGTTGCCCTTGAACACCACGCCGCAGGGAACGAAGCCGGCGCTGTTCGGGTTCGCGAGCCACTGGACCAGCGAGCTGCCCGGAACCGTGCCGCCCTCACCGCAGTGATCGTCGATCTCGACGGAGAACTGCTGGCCGATGATCGGGCGATCGGAGGGCCGCTCCGACTCGGGGAAGTTCGGGTCGGTGCCGAACGTCGTCTGCGGGAAGAACGAGATCTTGTCGATCTTGAAGCCCCAGGAGCGTCCAGACACCTGGAACTCGTGCACGCCCGCCGTGAGGTTGTAGATCGGCTTGGCGTTGGTCGACTCGAGCACCGAGTCCCAGTTCCACACGCCGACCGAGCCCTGGAAGTTGTTGAAGTGCTTGTCCCAGGCACCTCCGTCCATGCGCACCCAGCAGTCGTTCTCCTGACTGCGGTCGGGGTTGTCGTGGCGCACGTGCATGCGCATGAGGTAGTCGCCGGGGGTGTTGACCTGGAATCGGAAGGTCAGCGTGCCGTTGCCCGGATTGTTGAAGTGGTTCGCCCCGTCCCAGCGGAGGTAGGCGCAGCCGCCGTAACCCGCGAAGTCCGTCTCGATGCGCCAGGCGGCTTCGGGGCCGACCGTCTCGCACTCCATGACGATCAGGTCGTCCTGGTTCGGCTGGTAGGTGATCGGCGCGTCGGGCTTCGCGATCAGGCTGTTGGTCGGGCCTTGGACGGTGCAGCCCTTGCGGACCGTGGCGGTCGCGACCTGCGAGGAGGCCGTGGCACCGAGGGTCAGCGCGGCAAGCAGGGTCAGAGTCTTGGTCTTCATAGTCGAGTGGATGCCCCCGGGGAACGCGGGGGGGCGGACAGGGGGGGGTGAAGAGACAGTCGGGCCATTGTGAAAGCTACCCCGGAATCCGTGCGGAGGAATCCGCGCGTTCCTGCCGAGAGCCCGCCGGGCACCCCGAAAACCCTTCGGGATCGTTGCCGATTCTTGATCTGGCGGGGGCTACTCGCCGCCGGAGGGGGCGCGGTGGTCGCTGCAGATCAGCTTGCCCTTGCTCGAACGCGCGTAGATCAGCCCGTTCACGAGGACCGGCTTGGTCCACATCTCCCCGCCGTCCTCGATCACGCGCCGTCGCGAGAGCTCCCGGAAGCCCTCCGGCGAAGCCTCCGCGATCACGAGCTCGCCGCGCGAGCTCACGACGATCAGCCGTCCCGGCGCGCCGGTCAGCGCTCCCTTCCCGAGACCGCGCTCCTCCCAGCGCTCCTCGCCGTCCAGGCCGAAGCACTTCAGGACCGAGTCGTCGAACCCGTAGAGGTGATCGCCGAGCAGCACGGCGCCGGACATCTGCGTCTTCATCTCGCGGGTCTCCCAGACCGGCGTGAGCCCGTCCTCGGACATCGCGACCAGAGCTCCGCCGTGGTTGTAGCCCGAGGAGATGAACAGGGCGTCGTCGATCGCGATCGGCGTGGCCGCGTTGACGTCGTACTTCGTCTCCCAGGGATAGCGCGCCACGTCCTTGCCGTTGGCGCGGTCGAGCACCGCGAGGCCGTCTCCGTTGAACACGGCCAGGAGCTCACGGTCCTTCCAGCGGAACGGCGCCGGCGTCGAGTAGGCGTGCCCGGAGCTGGAGGAGAGCCAGGTCTGCTTGCCGGTGTTCTTGTCCAGTCGCACGACCTTGCCGAGGTTCAGGTACAGCTCGTCGTCCAGCACGAGGGGCGAGCCCGCGAACCCCCAGGTCGGCGGCTCCACCTCGAGCTCCTTCGCGAACGCGCGCTCCCGCAGCACCTCGCCGGTCTTGCGGTCGAGCGCGAAGTAGTTGCCCTCCCGGTTGAGGACGTGGACCACGTCGCCGTCGACGGTGGGCGTGGTGTTCGTGCCGCCGCCGTGGAACTGGTTCCAGATCTTCGACGGGAACGCGTACGTCCACTGCTCCTCGCCGGTCACCGCGTCCAGGCACCAGACCACGTCCAGGCCGCCCTCCGCGTCGTGCCCCATCGTGTAGAGCTTCCCGTCCACCACGCTGACGGACGAGTACCCGAGGCCGAGGTCGATCTCCCAGAGGTTCGTGTCGGCGCCCTTGGCGACCCAGGCCTTCTCCGTGGTCGAGCCGTCCAGGCGCGGTCCGCGCCACTGGGGCCAGTCGGTGTCCTGGGGAGCCGCGGAGAGGAGGGAGGCGGACAACGAGAGCGCGAGCGGAGCGAGCATGGTGCGACGGAGCATCTCTTCGTGGGGGCAGAGGAGGAGGAGCGTGTGAGTCGCTCACTCTACGCCTTCGGGGAACGGCCCCGCTCGGCGGGCCCGCTCGAATCGCAGGACTTACCGTTGCACGCCCGGGGCGTAGGCGGCGTTCAGCGTGCGAGCCGCGCTGCGCTCCTCCGCCGGGCGCACGTGTCCGAAACCGCGCTCCTCGAGCTCCTCCAGGATCCGCCGGGTGGAGGACAGGAGTGCGTCGCGCTCGCGCCGCAGGCGCCCGAGCATCTCGGAGTGGTAGGTCGAGAGGTCGCGCTCCTCGCCCGGATCCCGCCGCAGGTCGTAGACCCGCTGCTCCTCGAACGAGTCGCCTCGGACCCAGGTCAGCTTGAAGCGACTGCTGCGGTAGGCGCCCACCTCTTCGCCCGAGGGAGCGGACTGGTCGAGGCCGATCCAGGGCCGGATCGTGGCCTCGCCGCCACCCAGGAGAGCGCGCCAGCTCCGTCCCTGACGCGGGAACGGATCCTCGACGCCGACGAGGTCGAGGAGTCCCGGCAGGAAGTCGACCTGGGAGATCCCCTGGCTCACACTCTTCGGCGAGAGGCCGAGGCGCACGCGCATCTCGCGCGGCACCCAGAGGACGAGCGGGATGCGCACGAGCTCCTCCCACATCCCCGAACCATGCCCCCAGGTCCCGTGCTCGTGCAGCAGCTCGCCGTGGCCGGCCAGGACGACGACGACGGTGTCCTCGAGCAGCTCGGCGTCCTCGAGGGCGTCGAGCAGGACGCCGAGGTTCTGGTCCTGGTGGCGGATCTCGTCGTCGTAGACGCTGCGCACGTAGGCGACGTCCTCGCGCGCGGGGCTCTCCCCGAGGCGAGCGAGCAGCCTGCTGCCGAGCGTCTCGCCCGCCAGCGCCCCGCGGTAGTCGCTGCTGAACTGCGGCTCCATCGCGGACGGCACGCGGTAGGGAGCGCTCGGATCGTTCGCGTGGACGTAGAGGAAGAACGGCTCCGAGCGCGCCTCTTCGATCCAGGGCAGGACCGTCTCGTTGAGGCGCTGGGAGGACGCGATGCCCTCGACCTCGTCGCGCTCCGCCGTCAGCGAGGTGTCGACGAAGCGGTGGAAGCCCTGGTCGAAGCCCTCGCGCGCCTCGGCGATCTCGGCGTTCCCGACCGCTGCCCAGGTCGAGTAGCCCGCCGCCGCGAACACCTCCGATGCGGTGCGGAACGAGCCGCTCAGCGGCAGCCCGGCCCCGACTCCGTGCCAGTAGGGGTAGTACCCGGTCCACAGCGTGCCCATGGCCGGCCGCGTCGCGGGCGCCACGGCGTAGGCGTTCTCGAACCGGAAGCCCTGGCGCGCGAGCTCGTCCAGGCGGGGCGAGGTGTGGTTGCGCGCTCCGTAGCAGGAGAGGTGGTCCGGCCGCAGCGAGTCGATCACGTAGACCAGGACGTTCGGCGTCTCGCGTGCGGGGCGCTCCGGCACCAGGCGCACGTCGGCGATCGCCGCGGGCTCCGTCCCCTCGCTGCTTGTCGTGAACCGCAGGATCCCGTCGCCCACGACGTGCGAGGGGAGTCGGACCTCGCGCTCGCTCCAGTCGGCGGCCGCCACGAAGCTCTCCTCGAACAGGACGTCCTCACTGGCGCCGTCGAGCCAGCTGATCCGGTAGGTGACGGGGAGCGCTTCCCAGCTGACCCAGGGATCGGTGTCCGACGCGCGCGGCGAGCCCAGGGCGAAGCGCAGCCGGTCGCCCTCCCGCACCCGCACCGCGGTCTCGACCAGCGTCGTGCCGGGCATCCAGAACGCCATGCGCCGGTCGCCTCCCACGGAGCACCGTCGGCGGGCGCCGAAGCCGACCTCCGCTTCGCCCTCGCCGCGGCGCAGGGTCGACCAGGGGTCGTTGTTCTGCACGACCGTGGCCGGGTCGATCTCGAGCGTGGTCGAAGCGTCCCGGTAGGCGCAGTGCACGGACTCTCGCTGGCCGTCGGCCACGATCAGCGGCGGTCCGTCGTGCTCCAGCTCGACCCACGCGATCTCGACGCCGTCGTCCGCTTCGAAGCGCAGCGCGTGCACCCCGAAGGGCAGCCGCAGGGCGAGGGACTGGACGGCACCGAGCGGCGTCGCGCGCACTTCGCCCAGGGTCTCCCCGCCGCGCGCGACCCGGACCCGCCCGTTGCCCTCGCCCGCCACGCGGCGGCAGGCGACGCGCAGCTCGACCGCTTCGAAGAACGAGAGGAACGACAGGACGCCCGACTCGTCGAGCGCGAAGCGCCGCCGCTGAGGGACGTAGCTGTAGCCCTTGCGCTCGAAGAGGTCGCGCGGCGAGGCGCGGCGCTCGAGCAGCTGGCCGTACTTCCCGCGCACCTGCACCGTCGCCTCGATGGGGAGGCCGGAGAGCTTCGCGATCGCGAGCTTGCCGACGCCCGTGAGCGGAACGTCCCGTTCCTCGCGTAGACGGGCCGGCGAGAGCTCCGTGGCGGTGCCCTCGACACGGGCCGGCTCGACCTCCAGCAGGTGACCGACGGTCCCCGCGGCGAACGAGGTCACGCGGTCCGAGCGAACGTCACAGGCGCTGACCTGGAGCGCGACGAGGGAGGCCAGGCAGACGAGAAGGATGCGGGGGGCGGTCATGCAGGGGGAGGCACGAGCTTCCGAACACTCTAACGGGATCGAGCCCGAGTGCCTCACGTCCCGTCGCGGCGTGCTAGGTTGCCCGCGCGTGAACGCGACCGAAGAGCCGACCGCCCCCGCGCCTCCCCGTCGAGGCCGCCGCCTTCCCTGGTACGTGCGCCTGGCGGTGCTGGCGGGCTGCGCGTGGCTGCTCGTGTCCGTGATCGACCTCGGTGCGGCCTTCGAGCGGCTGCGTTCGATCGAACGGGGAGGGCTGGTGCTCCTGTTCGTGCTCAACACCGCCACCTACGTGCTCTTCGCGGTGCGCTGGAGCCTGTTCTGCGGCGCGCTCGGACTCCCGTCGCGCCTGGGGGGCCGGCTGCGCGGCGTGTACCTGCTGCAGGTCGCCTCGCAGGTCGTCCCGCCGGTCCTGGGGGAAGGAGCTCGCTTCCTGTCCTTCCCCTCCGGGACGTCGAAGGTCGCCATCCTGAAGTCGATCGCCCTGGACCGCCTGTCGAACCAGGTCGCGCTCTCGACCCTGGTGCTCGCCCTGGTCCCGTTCTACGCCCGCAGCGGCTACCCGAGCTGGTTCCTCGGCGTCCTCGCGCTCCCGGCCCTCGGGCTCGGCGCCGTCGCCCTCCTCGGTCGGCGCGTGCTGCCGGCCTCCTGGCGGGAGCGGTTCGACTTCCTGACGCTGCTGACCCGGCCCGGCCTCGCGCTGCGGTCGCTGGGGCTCGGCTGGGTGCTGTGCACCCTCACCGCGCTGGAGTTTTGGGTCGCCGCGCGCGCCCTGGGAGTCGACGTCGACGGGACGATCGCGCTGTTCGCGCCGGCCCAGTGCCTCGCGGTCGCGCTCGCTCCGTTCTCCTTCGGGGACTGGGGCGTGCGCGAGGTCGTGGCGCTCGTGGCCCTGGAGCCCACGGGGATCGCTGCCGAGGAGGCCGTCGCGATCAGCATGACGCTCGGGCTCGTGAACGTGGTGGCGTCGCTGCCGGGCCTGGCGCTCTTCTTCGTCGGCGGCAGCGTCCGCGAGGACGCCGGCTCCGAGCCCCACGGCTAGAATCGGAGAGCTCGAGCGGGCCGTCCGGCTCGGGCCCAGTTCGAACGCATGGACGCGACGCCCGACGCATCTCCCTCATCCGGCTGCCCGCTGCCGTTCACCGCGCCCACGCTCCTGGCGCCGATGGAAGGCGTGACCGAGCCCTGCTTCCGCGAGCTCGTCCTGGCGCGCAACCCCGGCGACGCGCTGGGCGGAGCGTTCACGGAGTTCGCGCGCGTGAGCTCGCACCCGCTCCCGAAGCGCAAGCTGCGCGCCCACCTCGGGCCGCACGTTCGCCCCAACGTCGGGCTGCAGATCATGGGGCCCGATCCCGCCGCCGTGGCGGAGACGGCGCGACGCGCGGAGGAGATCGGTGCCCCGCTGATCGACCTGAACTTCGGCTGTCCGGCCAAGGGAGCCCTGCGGTCCTGTGCGGGGTCGGCTCTGCTCGACCACCCCGAGAAGATCGAGGAGCTGGTGGCCGCCTGCGCTCAGGCGGTCGAGCGCGTCCCGGTCACCGGCAAGATCCGCGCGGGCGGCGACGACGATCGTCGCCTGGAAGAGGTGGCACGGGCGGTCGAGGCCGGTGGCGCCGCGCTCCTCACCGTCCACTGCCGCACGCGGCTCGAGGGCTACCGGGACACGGCCGACTGGGAGCGCCTGCGGCGCGCCGTCGCCGCCGTCTCGATTCCGGTCTGCGGCAACGGCGGGGTCGAGCGTCACGAGGACCTCGAGCGGCTCCGGGCCGAGACCGGCTGTGCCTACGTCATGGTGGGGCGCGCCGCCCTGGCCGACCCGTGGATCTTCTGCGGACGCGAGGTCGACCCCGAGGAGGCACGCGCCTTCTTCCGCGAGTACGCCGAACGCCTGCGCGAGCTGCACGGTGCGAGCGCGCGCAAGGTGAGCGGGCGGGCCAAGCAGCTGATCCGGGTGTGGCGCGCCGGCGGCCTGTTCGAGAGCGACCGCGACCTCTGGATGCGCTCGAACGACCTCGAACGGTTTCGCTTCGAGGAGCCCGCGGCGGGAGCCGTCTGACTAGAATCCGCGCTCCATGGAGCACCTGGAACCGGAGGCCGTGCGCGAGCGGTTGGGAGCGCTCGCGCTGCGCGAGCGGAAGATCGTCGGCGGCCTCGTCGCCGTGTTGATCCAGAACCCCCAGCGGGTCAAGGACCGCGAGTGGGTGGCGGAGCAGCTCACGTTCCTGGCGCTCTACGCGAGCGGCTTCGAGCCGGACTCGGCCCAGGACGGCGTCCAGGAGATCCAGGGATACCTGCAGGCGGAGTCCGCCGGGCTGCTGGAGAGCGCCTTCCTGCTCTACCAGCGGGTGGGGCTCGACGTCTCCGAGACCGCCCCGGAGGAGCGCTCGCTGGAGGCGGCCCTGGAGCGGGTCAAGAGCTACCTGGGCTAGGGTTCCGGCGCCGTCGTCGAGGCCGGACCGGGAAGCCGGCACGTCCGCCCCGGGCCGGCTCAAGCGGGGAGCGGTTCCTGCCGATGGACGCGTCATGGCCTTCCCTGAGCTGACTGCCCTCCTCCGCCATCTCGAGACCACCTCCAGCGCCGATCGCGACGAGCACGAGCTCAACGTCGGGCGGCTGGGCGAGCTGTGCACGTTCGTGCGGTCGAAGGACCTGCCCGAGGTCTCGGCCTGCCTGGACGGCGCGCACACGCTGCTGCGCCTGCTCTCGAGCGAGACCGCTCTCGTGGATCGCTCCGAGCTCCAGCGCGTCGTCGTGCGGAGCCTCCTGATCGCCGAGGGGGCCATCGGTCGCCAGCAGGAGAAGGAGGAGCGTTCGCGCGAGCCGATCCCGGAGGTCGAGTTCGAGCTGACGATCGGAGAGCCCGGCGCGCAGGAGTCCGTGCGAGCTCCGCAGCAGGACACGCCGGAGGCGGCGGCGCCCGCTGCGCCGGAACCGACCGCCGCGCCGGCACCGGAAGCCCCCGCCGTCGCGCAGGAGGAGCCGCAGCTCGCGTGCACCCTCCCCGGGGAGCAGGCCCCGCCGCCCCCGGAGCTGCCCCAGATCCAGGACA
>CAZDYS010000011.1:0-22296 GCA_964509445.1 uncultured Planctomycetaceae bacterium | reverse complement strand
GAGGTTGGCGACGGTCGCGTCTGAAGCAGTACCGAACTGTTCTTCGCCTGGTTCCTCGTCATCCGCGAGGAGCCAGATCGTGTCGCTGAGCAGAGAGGATTCGACTTTGACCGCCATTCCTGAGCAACCGAACTCGCTCAGAGTCCAGGAGCGTAGAGCCTCTTCGCTCACTGGCTCGGCCACCTGCTCCGTGGCCGAAGTCGCCGGAACGGCTTCGATGCTCTTCTCGTCGGCCGCTGGGTTCTCGGCTTCAGACCGACCACTCGACCGACCGCGTTCTTGGCGCGTTGAACGTGCTTCCCACGCTGCCGCAAACTCGTCGAGATCGAGGGTCGGCCCGCTCGACGGACCGCGACTCGAAGCCCTTGCTTCCCCTTCCGTGCGAGTCGTTGCTCGCAAAGGGTTGGTGTCATGGGGCATCAGTGCGGCTGCTGGCATTTCGTTCTCCTCGGAGAGATGTTACGCCTTTTTTACGCCTTTGGTCAAGAAGGGTTGCAGCGGGAAGGATTCCTTGGCCGCTGGTAGGGTGCAGAAACGCCTTTCCTCCGAGGAGAGCCATGGATCGACGACGTTTTCTGGCGGCTGCGGCTGCGACAGTCAGTGTTCTCGACGGCGTGCCGGCCGTTGCACGACAAGCGCCTCGCAAGGGTCGATTTCGCCTGAAGTACGCCCCCCACTTCGGCATGTTCAGGGAGCACGCAGGGAACGACCTCGTGAGCCAGCTCGAGTTCATGAAGGACGAGGGCTTCGTGGCCCTCGAAGACAATTCCATGGCGACGCGTGGTCTGGACGAGCAGAAGCGCCTTGCCGCGGCCATGGAGCGGCTCGACCTCGAAATGGGAGTCTTCGTCGCGCACACGGACTGGGGCAACGTCTCGTTCGCCTCCGGCAAAGAGGACGTCCGGGAGCGCATCCTTTCCGACGTTCGCCGCGCGGTGGAGACGGCAAAGCGCGTGCGGGCCCAGTGGTGCACGGTCGTCCCCGGGGACCTCGATCCGCGCGTGCCGATGGCGTACCAGGCGGCCAACGTCGTCGAGAACTTGCGGCGAGCGGCGGAGCTGTGCGAACCGTCGGGCCTGGTCATGGTGCTCGAGCCACTGAACCACTGGCGCGACCACGCCGGGGTCTTTCTGACGGGCATGCCGCAGGCCTACGAGATCTGCGTCGCCGTCGACAGCCCCTCGGTCAAGATCCTCGACGACCTCTACCACCAGCAGATCACCGAGGGGAACCTGATCCCCAACATCGACAAGGCTTGGGAGGAGATCGCGTATTACCAGGTGGGGGACAACCCGGGGCGCAAGGAGCCGACCACCGGCGAGATCCACTACGGCAACGTGTTCCGGCACGTCCACGCGAAGGGCTACCGGGGGATCGTCGGGATGGAGCACGGCAACTCGAAGCCGGGCAAGGAAGGCGAGCGCGCGGTGATCGACGCCTACCGCGCCTGCGATCCGGAGGGCTGAGCGGTGAGCCGGTTCCTCGCGAGCCTGGCGCGTCGGGGAACGCTCGTCCTGGACGGTGCGCTGGCCACCGAGCTCGAGCGCCGCGGCGCGGACCTCGACCACCCGCTGTGGTCCGCGCGGTGCCTGCTCGAGACGCCGGAGCTGTTGACCGACGTGCACCGCGCCTACATGCGGGCCGGCGCCGACGTGATCACCACGGCGGGCTATCAGGCCTCGGTGCGCGGCTTCGAGGCGCTGGGTCTGGACCGCGTGGAGGCGGAGCGTTGCTACCGGTCCTCGATCCAGCTGGCCGCCAGCGCCGTGGACGAGCATGTCCGCTCGCGCGCGCTCTCCGTCGACGATCGTCCGCTCGTCGCTGCCTCCGTCGGGCCCTACGGCGCGTTCTTGGCGGACGGCTCCGAGTACCGCGGCGGCTACGCGGCAACGGACGCGGAGCTCGCCGCGTTCCACCGGGAGCAGCTCCGGCTCGTCGCCCACGCCTGGAGCGAACGGCGCGTCGACATCGTCGCCTGCGAGACCGTTCCTTCCGTGCGTGAGGCGCGCGTCCTGGCGGAGGCGGTGACCGAGCTCGGTCTGCAGGCCTGGATCGCGTTCAGCTGCAGGAACGCCAGCGAGACCAGCGAGGGCCAGGACGTGGCCGACGCCGCGCGGGCGCTCGACGACTTCGAGGGCGTCGTCGCGCTGGGCTTCAACTGCACGGCTCCCGAGTACGCCCCGGGACTTCTCGCGCGCCTCGCGGACGCGACCGACCTGCCGCTGGTCGCGTACCCGAACTCCGGCGAGTCCTACGACGTCGAACGCCGCGGCTGGCGCGGAACCCCCTCCGCGTCGACGGAGCCCAGCGCCTGGTGGGACGCGGGTGCCTCGCTCCTCGGAGGCTGCTGCCGCACGGGCCCCGACGACGTCGCCGCGATTCGTGCCTGGCGCGACGCGCGCACCTGAACGGACCGCGCCGCAACAACACGCGCCGCGACCCGCAGGGGACACGCTCGGTGCGACCCCCATCGCACCGAGCGGTCCGCGCCGCGAGCCGTCGGCGGCGCTAGAAGTCTCCGGGCCGGAAGAAGGACGCGAACATCGCCCAGTAGACCGCTTCCATCTGGCGCGGGTCGTCGGGCACGACGGTCAGGTAGAGCAGGCACATCTCGTCCGTCGTCTGCCAGCCCTCCGCGACGCGGATGGGCGGTGCCGACGGGTTGGCCGGATTGGCCTCGGAGTTGTCGAAGAGGAAGGTCGCGTCGATCCGCGAGCCCTTCGGGAGCCGGACCGGCTCGCGATAGACGTAGGAGCCCTGCCAGCGGAAGTCCCAGCCGTCGATCGCGAGGAGCGGCTCTACCGTTCCGTCCGGTCGCGTCAGGTTCACCTCCACGTTCGTGCCGAGGTAGTGCATGTGGGGCGAGAGGTCGATCAGCTCGAGGTCCGTCGGGACCTTCATCCACACGCGCCGCCGGTACTGGGACTCGCCCGCGGGGATGTCGATGTCCTCGGTGCCGATCACGAGGCTCTCGACGTAGCGCTCGACCGGCTGCTTCGCGAAGTAGAGCCCGACCTGGCTGCGATCGCTCGTGCGCTTGCCGGACAGGTGGTAGTGGATCTCGAGCAGGAAGTCGCCGCCCGCCTCCAGAAGCTGGCCGAGCCCCGGCGAGTAGCGCCGCGCCTCCGCTCCGGGGGCCCAGCCCGTGACGGTGACCATCTCCATCATCTTGTCGTCCAGGTCGCCCGCGTCCTCGTACTCGCCGAAGACGCCGAACCCGGGGCCGTCGACCGCCGCGTCCATCTCGCGACCCCAGCCCGAGAAGTCCTGGTAGAGGATCGCGTGGTGAACGACGGACGGATCGCCGGGGCGGAAGTCCACGGCGACGATGGCCTCGTCACGGAGGAGCTCGGACGGGATCACGAAGTAGCGGTAGACGTCCTCGCCCTGTGCCGGGATCTCGAAGTCGACCGGCATCTCCACGACGTAGTCGGGCTCGCCGAGGCGCCAGGCGGACGTCCTCTCGTTCGCCGGGTTCGGGAGCCGCATGTCCGGGTCTCCCTCCTTCGCTCCGGTACGCGCCCAGGTCGCGAGCGCCTGGATCTCGCGCTCGCCCAGCGTGTGCTCGTCCCGGAAGGAACCGATGCCGGGGACCGCGTGCCAGGGCGGCATCGTGCGGTCCTCCGTGACGAGCGCGATCATCTTGGAGCGTCGCCGCGCGTCGGCGTAGTCCTCGAGGAGGAACGGTCCGATGTCTCCCGGGCGATGGCAGGACACACAGTTCGCGCGCAGGATCGGCTCGATCTCCCGGTGGTAGGTGACGTCCTCGTCCGCCTCGTCCCAGGCCTCGAAGACGCATCCGACCGGGGTCGTCCGCGCGACTTCCGCGGAGCCGTCCAGCACGCGCGCCATCGCGTCCGCCAGGTCGTGGGACCGGATCTGGGCGCGCTGCTTGCCGGGCGCCTCGAAGCGGTCGTCGACGCGGCCGCGGTACAGCACCGACTCGTCCTTGCTGACGACGAAGGCTTCGGGGACGTGGGTCGGGGCGAGGCGGGCGGCGAGCTCTCCGTTGACGTCGAACAGGACCGGGAACTCGAGCGCGTACGCGTCGCGGTGCTCGCGCGCCTCCCTCGTCGAGAGCGACGGGTCGGACATCACGCCGAAGAACGGCAGCCCGGCGGCTCGGGCCTCTGCGCCGAGCTCGTTGAGCCGCGGCACCAGCTTGCACGAGATGGGACAGCCGGGGTCGAGGAACACGAACACCATCGGGTCGAGTCCGGTGCCGCCAGCGTGGTCCAGTCCGAGCTGGTGGACCGTGCCGTCCAGGTCGACGGCACGGTGACCGACGACGTCGACGGCGGTCTCCTGCTGCGGAGCCGCGGCGAGCGAGAGCGAGGAGAGGAGGAGGTGTGTGAGCATGAGGAAGCGGGGTTCGAAGGCCTCGGAAAGTGGACGAACGGAAACTAGGCCCCACCCATGTCCAGATTGTGTCCCGCCGGTGTCGCCCCGGATTCCCTCCCCGATGGGCTCGAAGCGGGCGGCTAGAATCCCTCCCATGGCCCTTCCGAGAGTGCTGCTGGTGGAGGACGACGAGCCGATCCGACGCTCGCTGCTCGCGTCCCTTCGCGAGGCCGACTTCCAGGTCGACTTCGCGGTCTCCCTGGAGGACGCCCGTCGCAACCTGGCGCGGGATCCCGACGTGCTGTTGCTCGACCTCGGTCTGCCGGACGGAGACGGCGTGAGTCTCTGTCGGGAGCTGCGCGCGGCCGGGAGCCAGATGCCGATCGTGGTGTTGACGGCCCGAGACGCGCCGCAGGAGCGTGTGCGCGGTCTGGAGGCGGGCGCCGACGACTACGTCGTCAAGCCGTTCCACTGGCCGGAGCTGCTCGCGCGCATCCGCGGCGTCCTGCGGCGGTCTGGAACGCCCACGGCGACCGATCGCCTCACGTCTCTCGACCTCTGGCTCGATCCCGCCGCCCGTCGCGCCGGACGGGGTTCCGAGGAGGTCGAGCTGAAGCGCCGCGAGTTCGACCTGCTCGAGTTCCTGCTGCGTCATCCGGGGCGCGCGTGGACGCGCGACCAGCTGATCGATCGCGTCTGGGGTCGCGACTTCACCGGAGATCCGCGCACCGTCGATCTGCACGTGCGTCGGCTGCGCGCGCGGATCGAGGACGACCCGGGGGCTCCCGAGTTCGTCCAGACGGTCTGGGGCGTCGGCTACCGCATGCGAGAGCAGGTCTGATGGAGGCGCGTCCCGGTCGCATCCCGTGGTTCCGACGACTCGGCGTCCGCATCGGCGTCGTCGTCGCGCTGATCGTCCTGCTCGTCGATCAGGGCTCCTGGGTGTTCTACGACCTGTTCGACACCTCCTCCCCCGAGGACGTCGTTTGGATCCTCGAGGAGTACGAGCGGACCGGCGAGATCGAGTGGTTCACTCCCGAGGAGCGACGGGACATGTTCCGCGCGTCGGTCCTCTTCGCCCTGGTGCTGGCGGTGCTCGTCGCGTGGATCGTGTCGCGCGTCGCGACGCGGCGGCTCTCGCGTCTGGCCGAGGAGGCGGCGGGCTCGGTGTCGACGGCTCGTCTCCCGGGACCGTTCGAGGTCCAAGGGACCGACGAGATCGGGTCGGTGGCGACGAGCCTCAACGTGATGCGCACCCGGATCGCGGAGCTGCTGGGCGAGCTCGAGCAGCGCGACGAGGAACGCCGCACGTGGATCGCACAGGTCTCGCACGACCTGCGCACGCCGATGACGGCGCTGTCCGTCGGTCTCGAGCGGGTGGAGGCTCTGCTCGGGCGGGAAGATCCGACCGCGCTCGAGGAGGCCTCCGCCATGGTGGCTGCCGCTTCGCTCGACGTGCGGCGCGTGCAGGCGCTCGCCGAGGACCTGCTGGAGATCGCGCGCCTCGACGCGGGCGAAGGACTGCATCTGGAGCCGGTTCCGATGGGGGAGCTGCTCCGACAGACGGTGCTCGCACTCCAGCCGGTGGCCCGCGAGCACGGACTGGAGCTCGTCCTCGACGGAGGTGCCGGGCTACCGACGCTGGAGGCGGACGGACGGCGTCTCCAGCGCGCGCTCGAGAACCTCGTCGCGAACGCCCTGCGGCACGCGCGGACGCAGGTGGTCGTGCGAACGGAGACGGATCCCGCCGCCTGTTCGCTGACGATCGTGGTCGCGGACGACGGGCCCGGGTTCGAGGAGCACCTGGGCGAGCTCACGCCGGAGCGTCTCTCCGAGCTCCCGCGGACCTCGGACTCCGCCGGTCTCGGTCTGCAGGTCGTCTCTCGAGTCGCCGTGGCGCACGAGGGGTCCCTGAGCGCGTCCAACGCGCGCGAGGGAGGGGCGATCGTGCGACTCCGGCTGCCGGCGACCGGCTGAGGCCCGCTACTCCTCGATCAGCTCGAGCACGCGGGGCAGCAGCGCCTCCGCGATCCGCCGGTGGCCCGCCACGTTCACGTGCAGGTCGCTGCGCCAGTAGTTGGGTCGCTCCGTCGCCAGGACGGGACCCAGGTCCATCGAGGGGAGGTCGCGCTGCTCGAGGAAGGCCAACCAGCGCTTCCCCAGCCGCACCGAGATTCGCAGGTCGCGCATCCCGAGTCCGATCATGCGCATCAGCTTCTCGTTCGCGAACGAGAACAGGTCCGGTTGCGCGAAGGTGCCGGTGGGAAGCAGCGCACCCAGGAACGCGATGTCGTTCGAGCGGCAGAGAGACTCGAGCTCGACGGTGATCGACTGGGCCGTCTCCTCCGCGAGCGCGACGTCGTCCGGGTTGTTCGCGAAGTAGACCACCTGCGAGAGCTCCTGGGCGACGAGTCCACGCTTGATGCCCTTCAGATCCTCCGCCTGGAGCGGGCCGAGCTGCGGCGCCTCCATGCGACGGAAGAACCGTGCGATCTGCGCCGAAGCGTGGAAGTCGTTGCCCGCGTAGGGAACGACCACGAACACGTCCGGATCGAGGTGCAGGAAGTACTCGAGGACCTGCAGGTAGTTGTAGAAGTTGTAGGTCCCGAGCGCGGCGTTCACGACCTCGACCGACCTGCCGGGCAGACGTTCGCGCAGCAGCTCCTCGAGCACGGCGCTGAAGGTCTCCTCGTTGTTGCAGATGCCGGCGGCATGGGAGTCTCCTGCCACGAGGACGCGCAGGTCCGGTGGCTCCGCGAGGATGTCCGCGTTCATCCGCAGCCCCTCCGCGTTCGTCCGCAGCCGGTAGCTCCCGTCCGGGTGTTCCTGGAAGCGCACCTCGTTGTCGAGGCCCGGCTTGCGCCGCGCCCACAGGTCGGGCCGGTAGACCCAGTTGCCGCGCAGCGCGGGATAGAACTGCTCCACCTGCGCGCGGCTGAGCTCCTCGCGAACGAGCGGGGGAGGATCCTGCCGACCGTCGGAAGTCTCCACCGCAGCCGCCGGGGACGGCGCTGCGGTCTCGGGGGCCTTCTCCTCGGGCAGGGACGGGTCCGTCGCCTCCGGTGGCTCCACCGGCTCCGGTTCGGCCTCGGCCCGGCGCGCCTCGTAGTTCGCGAGGAACCCCTCCCGGTCGTCGGCGAGCTCCACCGTGGCGGCTTCCCGAGGAGGCAGGAACCGGTAGACGAGGGCACCGAGGCCGGCGAACAGCAGCAGGGAGGCGGCGAAGACCGCGGCGCGGCGGAGAGGCGAGGGGGCCGTCACGGGGCGCGATCCTAGCGTCGCCGCGCAGGGGCGCCACTGGCCGCGGGACCGTCCCGGGAAGGACACCTGCGACCTCTGGGCAGGTCGCTGCGGGGGACGCGGGGCCCGGACGACCGGAGGGAAACCGCGCGATCGCGCGCTTCCCGCGAAACCCGGGGCGTTCTCGGAACCTCGGCACCGTTCTTGCGAATCTCGCCGCCATCGGCGCTCCGCCAGGACGACCCGGCGGTTCCGACGACGCTCGCACGCCTCCGCCACCCCCTGCCACGGGCTCGCCCCATGATCTGGTCCCTCGCGCTCCTCCTGCTTGCTCCCACGGTGGTCTCTCCCCAGCGCGAGGGGCGCGCCCGGCTGGACCCCGGACGAGACCTCGTGCCGCTGGGGGCCGAGGTGCTCGACTTCGACGCGTCCGGCGAGGGGCCCATCGAGAACGGTCGGGAGCTCTCGACTCCCTGGGTGCCGTTCCGCGGGGTCGAGCTGCGAGCGGTCTCCGCCAGCGGCCTCGGGGCCTGCGCGTTCGACTCCGATCCCGCGGGGCCCAACGGGCTCTCCTCGGATCCGGACCTCCTGGTCGACCGCGGCAACGTGCTGATCCTCCAGGAGCGCCCGCTGCAGTCCGCGCCCGGCGTGTTCGACTTTCCCGACGACGATCGAAACGGGGGGCGGGTCCTGTTCCGCTTCGAGGGCGATCGCGTCGCACCGCTGTCGATCGATCTCGTCGACGTCTGCCCGGAGCCCGACCAGGCCGTCCGCGTCGTGCTCTACGACGAGAACGAGTTCACGCGGACCTTCGAGGTCCCCGCGGGGTGGACCGAGGACGTGACCCAGGGCGGCCTCGGCTGGCGGACGCTCGACCTGACGACGCTCGAACCGCAGCCGGGGTTCGCGAGCACCGCCACGGCGACGGAGTTCTGGGCGTTCGACGAGGACGCGGTGCTGGAGATCGAGGTGTCCTTCTCCGGCTCGGGCGCGATCGACCGGCTCGCGTTCGTCCGCGGGCAGCGCGCGGCCTTCAACATCACGGGCTGCTCCCTGTCCTGCGACCAGCTGCCGCCCTTCGCGGTGACCTGCGGCTCCTCGTTCAGCTTCGTGAACCGCGACCTGTGCTTCGACTTCAACATGCCGGTCGAGCTCTCGTCCGTGAACTCGTTCTCCTTCCAGGTCGTCGACAACGCGACGGGTCGGACGGTCCCGGGGACGTTCTTCCTCGACTCGCGTGACGACAGCCTGCTCTGCTTCCGGCCGAGCGTCTCCTTCGACGCCGACGGCTTCCCCGTGTTCGGGTTCGAGGAAGGGGGCGTCTACGTCCTGCGCATCCAGGGGCAGGCGGCGGACCCGGGACCCTTCGTCCTGTCCCGGTTCGGCGATCCGGTCGAGCGCTTCTTCTCCTGCACGCTGCTGACGACCGGCGTGCTCGACCAGCAGCCGGGCCCTCCGAGCGTCGCGACCACGGTCGACGTGGTGGCGAGCTACGACGCCCAGGGCCGACCCGCCGAGATCGCCTCCGATCAGCCGGCCGCCGGTGCGACCCAGGTGTTTCGCGGGAGCCCGATCCGCTTCCGGTTCGACGACCTGATCGTGCCCGCGACCCTGCTGGACCCGGCGACCGGCGCCTTCCGCAACGTCCTGGTCGGCCGCGTGGTCGACGGTCCGCCGGCGCCGGTTCCCGGGAGCTTCTCCGTCTCGCTCGACTTCGACGAGGGGACCACGGAGCTCCTGTTCCACCCCAGCGGGGACCTGCCCGAGGGACGCTCGGTGTTCGTGCGGTTCCTCCCCGGGATCCTGGACTTCGCCGGCGAGGAGCTCATCGACCCGGGGCCGATCGAGTTCGAGGTCGAGCGCCGGCCCGCCGGCCGACGTCGCTCGCTGTAGATCGCTGGGGAGTCGGCAGGCTCCGGCTGCGGAGTCCGCCCGTCTCGTGGGCGGTCGGGTAGGATGGCCGCGATGCGCCAGCTGCCCCTCCTGGTCCTCCTCTCCTGTGCCGGCGCGGGCTCGAGCGCGGCGCAGGAGCCCGTCGACGTCACCTTCTACGAGACCCGCGTCCGGCCGCTGTTGTCCCGGCACTGCGGCGAGTGTCACGCGGCGGGGGAGCAGCGCGCCGCGCTGCGGGTCGACAGCAAGGAGGGGCTCCTGACCGGGGGAGAGCGCGGTCCCGCGCTGGTCCCCGGCGATCCCGAGGCCAGTCTCCTCGTGCGCGCGGTGCGCTACGACGAGGAGGACCTCCAGATGCCGCCGCGCAGCCGTCTCGCCCCCGAAGAGGTCGAGGTCCTCGAGCGCTGGGTGGCCGCCGGTGCCCCCGCCCCGGACGCGGAGATGGTCGCCGAGGTCTCCGGCGAGCGCTTCGACTTCGAGGAGCGCGCCCGGCACTGGGCCTACCAACCCGTCGCGGACCCCCCGGTCCCCGAGGTCCGGGCGCCGGAGCGCGTGCGCGACCCGATCGACGCGTTCGTGCAGGCGCGCCTCGACCGGGCCGGGCTGGAGCCCGCGCCGGAGGCCGATCGGCGCACGCTGCTGCGACGTCTGTCCTTCGACCTGACCGGCCTCCCCCCGACCACGGACGAACTGGAGGCCTTCCTCGCCGACGAAGCGCCCGGCGCCTACGAGCGGCAGGTCGACCGTCTGCTCGCCTCCGCGCGCTTCGGCGAGACCTGGGCGCGTCACTGGCTCGACCTCGTGCGGTTCGCGGAGACCCGCGGCCACGAGTTCGACTACGTGCTGCCGAACGCGTTCCAGTACCGCGACTACGTCATTCGCGCGTGGAACGCCGACGTTCCCTACGACCGCTTCGTCGCCGAGCACGTCGCCGGCGACCTGCTCGAGGAGCCTCGGCCCCACCCCGAGGAGGGGTACGACGAGTCGCCTCTGGGGACCGCGTTCTGGTTCCTCGGCGAGGAGGTGCACTCCCCGGTCGACGTGCGCGGCGATCAGGTCGAGCGCACCGCGGGGTCGATCGACGTCTTCTCGAAGACCTTCCTCGCCCAGACGGTGGCCTGTGCGCGCTGCCACGATCACAAGTTCGATCCGATCCCGCAGGACGACTACTACGCGCTGGCGGGCTTCCTCGAGAGCTCGACCTTCCGACAGGTCGCGCTCGACCGGACGGAGCAGCGCTTCGCCCTCCGTCGCGATCTCCGTCGGGCGCGTGGAGCCAGCACCCTGGAGGATCCGCGCCGTGAGCTGTTCCTCGCGATGCTGCGCGAGAGCACGACGGGCTTCGCGCAGCGTCTGACCCAGGCCTACACCGAGTGGCGCGCCCGCGTCGACACCAAGCCGGCGGAAGGGGAAGAGGAGGAGGAGCCCCCCGCTCCCGGTCCGCTCTCCCTGGAGGTCGAGCGCGCCGACGCGGACCCGACGCATCCCCTGCATCCCTACGTCAAGCTCCGACAGTCCGGCGCTCTCGCGCGCGACTTCGTCGAGATCCAGCGCGGCAAGTGGCGAGGCGCCTACGTCCGC
This sequence comes from uncultured Planctomycetaceae bacterium, assembly GCA_964509445.1. GTDB lineage: Bacteria > Planctomycetota > UBA1135 > UBA1135 > CAZDYS01. The sequence goes on along the minus strand of CAZDYS010000011.1, from coordinate 11,241 downwards.
GCGAAGAAGCTGGAGGGATCGATCGATCGCCTGTTCGGTCCGGACCTCGCGCTCGGAACGGGCGAGCTGTCGCGGCTCGTGCCCTTCGGCGACGACACGGCGAAGAAGATCGGGAAGGGCTACGGCTGTTGCGACGCTTGCGCGAGCTACGGAGACGAGCAGCTCGAGAGCTGCATGCAGCAGTCCTTCGAGACGGTGCGCGCCGGACAGTGGCGCCTGCCGGTGATCGCGGACCCGCTCGCGCCCTTCGGTCGGCTCTTCCCGGCCGACGCGGTCGTCTGGGATCCGCTCTGGGACCGCCTGTGGACCGCCCAGGGCGAGCGCTATCCGGGGGCGGTGAGCTGGCCGCAGGCGTTCCGCACGCTGCGCACGCCGACCTTCCGCCTGGAGCGCCCGCGCGTCGCGCTCCGCGTCCGCGGCCGCGGACACGTGGCCGCGATCCTCGCCGGCCATCGGCTGGTGCAGGGGCCGCTGCACGGCGCCGCGGTCGAGCGCTTCGACACGCACGACCAGGTCGGCTGGGTGACGCTCGACCTGGAGGATTACGTGGGGGAGACGGTCCACCTCGAGATCTCCGCCCGCACCGGCGAGTGGCTGGAGGTGCGGGAGGTGATCGCCTGCGAGGAGGTTCCGCCGGCCCGCGCGGTGGACGCGCGCGTGGGCGGCCTCTTGAACGAGCGCGGCCTGTCCTCGAAATCGCTCGCGCAGGGCTACGAGGCGCTCTTCGCCGAGCTCACGGCGAGCTTCGACGGTCGCCGGATGATGTCCGACGAGCTCCTCGCCTGGTACCTCTCGCACGGCACCGGCGTCACGCTGGGGGAGCCCGCGAACGAAGCGGAGGGACTCCGGTTCGACCAGCCGATCGAGGCCGGGCTCGCGCCCGCGATCTGTGACGTCGACGCGCGCGACGCGGCGCTGCTCGTGCGTGGCTCGCACCACGCGCCCCGCGATCCCGTTCCCCGCCGCACGCTCTCCGTGCTGGGCGGGGCGCGCGTCCCGGAGGACGAGCCCGGGAGCGGTCGGCGCCTCCTCGCCGAGACGTTGACCGATCCGTCCAACCCGCTGGTCGCGCGCGTGCAGGTCAATCGGCTCTGGAAGCACCTCTTCGGACGCGGCCTCGTCGCGACCGTCGACGACTTCGGCCGGATGGGAGAGGAGCCCTCGCACCCCGCTCTCCTGGACCACCTCGCGACGCGCTTCGTCGCCGGCGGCTGGTCGAACAAGGCGCTCCTGCGCGCCATGGTGACGAGCGCGACCTACCGGCAGGCGAGCACGCTCGATCCCGCGGCGCCCGAGATCGATCCGACCGGAGCGCTCCTCGCCGCGGCCCGGGTGCGTCGCCTGGAGGCGGAGAAGATCCGCGACGCGCTCCTGTTCGTCGCCGGCTCGCTCGACGAGACGCGCTTCGGCCCCTCGGTCCCGATCCACCTCACGGACTTCCTCGACGGTCGGGGTCGCCCCGGTCAGGGTCCGCTGGACGGGAACGGGCGACGGAGCATCTACCTGTCGGTCCGTCGCAACTTCCCGGACGCGTTCCTGACCGTCTTCGATCGGCCGACCCCGATGACCACCGTCGGCGGCCGCAGCGTGTCGAACGTCCCGGCCCAGGCGCTCGCGCTGATGAACGACCCGTTCGTGCTCGAGCAGGCGCGGCGCTGGGCGGAGCGCTCGGAGCCGGCCGAGGGCGCGGCGAGTTCGGCGACCGAGCGCATCGACCGCATGGTGCAAGAGGCCTTCGCCCGCCCGGCCACGCAGGAAGAGCTCGATCGCATCCGCGCCTACGTGCAGGAGGAGTCCGCGCGGTCGGGAGCGACGCCGGAGGATCCGGAGGTCTGGGCCGGCGTGGCGCACGTCCTGTTCAACGCGAAGGAGTTCGTGTTCCTCGACTGATGGCTCCCCGATCCGACCGACCGCGGCCTCGCGCACTGCCGCTCCTGTCCCGCCGCGCGCTCCTCTCGCGAGCGACGAACGGCTTCGGCGCGCTCGCCTTCGCGTCCCTCCTGGCGGACCGCGGCCTCGCGGCCGACGGGCCCCTGACGCCGCGGACCACGCACTTCGCTCCGCGCGCCAAGCGCGTGATCTTCCTCTACATGGACGGCGGCCCGTCCCAGGTCGACACCTTCGACCCGAAGCCGCGCCTGGAGAAGGAGCACGGTCAGCCGATCGGGATGAAGATCCCGAAGACGCAGTTCGACAACGTCGGCAGCGTGATGAAGAGCCCCTGGGCCTTCCAGCGTCGCGGGGAGAGCGGCCTGTGGGTCTCGGACCTGCTCCCGCACATCGCCAGCTGCGCGGACGATCTGTGCGTCGTCCGCTCCATGGTCTCGCCGTTCCCCGAGCACACCAACGCGAACTACTTCCTGCACACCTGCTTCGGGCAGCAGGGGCGACCGTCGGCGGGGTCGTGGCTGACCTACGGACTCGGGAGCGAGTGCGACGAGCTGCCCGGGTACGTCGTGCTCAACGGGGGACTGATCCCTCCCGGCGGACTCGACAACTTCGGCAACGGCTTCCTCCCCGCCAGCTTCCAGGGATCGCTGTTCCGCGCCGGCGCACCGCCGGTCGCGAACCTCGAACCCGCGGACGCGGACCCGGGCCGACAGCGCGCGAAGCTCGCGCTGCTCTCGGAGCTCGATCGCGCGAGCCGCCTCGCGGGCGAGGACGAGGTCGAGGCTGCGATCGAGAACTACGAGCTGGCGTTCCGCATGCAGGCGGCGGTCCCGGACCTGATGGACCTCTCCGGTGAGACCGAGGCGACGCGACGGCTCTACGGCCTGGACGACGAGTACCCGCACACGCGGACCTACGGGACGCTGTGCCTCCTGGCGCGGCGACTGTGCGAGCGCGGCGTGCGGTTCGTCGAGCTGACCTGCCCGAACACCGGTCACGACCGCTGGGACCAGCACGGCAACTTCGAGAAGGGGCACGCGGACAACGCGCGCGCCGTCGATCGTCCGATCGCAGGCCTGCTGCGGGACCTCAAGGCGCGCGGCCTGTTCGAGGACACCCTGATCGTGTGGTCCGGGGAGTTCGGCCGTACGCCGATGGCCCAGGGCGAGAACGGCCGGGACCACAACCCGCACGGCTTCTCCCTGTTCCTGGCTGGCGGGGGAGTCCGCGGGGGCTACGCGCACGGCGCGACCGACGATTACGGCTACTTCGCCGTCCAGGACAAGGTCACGATCTACGACCTGCACGCCACGCTGCTCCACCTCTGCGGGCTCGACCACAAGCGGCTCACGTTCCGCTTCGGGGGCCGGGACATGCGCCTGACGGACGTGCACGGCGAGGTCGTCCCCGAGCTCCTCGGCTGACTTTTTCGCACGCGAGGTGCATCCTCGCGCGCCGCGCTCCGTCTGAAGAGGCACGCCGCCCCGCGAGGGGCCCCGAACCGTCCCGGACCCGACGCATCCCGCCATGACGACCCTCACCGCCACCACGTTTCGCACCCACCTGTCCCTGAACGCGCGCGACATCGAGCGCTCGATCGCGTTCTACACGACCCTGTTCGGTCCGCCGACCAAGACGCGCCCGGACTACGCGAAGTGGGACCTCGAGGATCCCGGGCTCGTGCTCGCGGTCAACGCGGCCCCGGGCCTTCCGCCCACCGGCTCGTCCACGCTGTCGCACCTGGGCCTGCGCGTCGCCGACGACGTCACCCTGCAGCGCGAGCACGCGCGACTGACGCGCGCGGGCGTTCCGATCCTCCTCGAGGAGACCGGGGTCACCTGCTGCTACGCGGTGCAGAACAAGTTCTGGGTGCACGACCCGGACGGCAACGCGTGGGAGGTCTACCACTTCCTCGACGACGCCGACGCGAAGGGCGAGGGCAACCAGGGACAGGCGCAGGACTCGCGTGCCGGCGGAGACGTCTGCTGTCCGACGACCGACGGTGGGGCCGGGGGCTCCGGCTGCTGCTAGCGCGCCGGCCCAGGTGTCTCCCGTGCACGACGCGACCGTCACCCGGCTGTTCGACGAGCTCGCGAGCTCGCTGCACGCCTGGTTCCTCGCGCGCACGGGAGACGAGCACCTGGCCGACGATCTCGTGCAGGAGTGCTTCCTGCGCGTGCACGATCGCCTCGGGGACGTCCGCGACCACGCACGTTTCGCGGGCTGGATCCGCGGCATCGCCCGCAACCTCGTGACGGACTGGAGGCGTGCGCGGCGGGAGCCCGAGGCGGCCGAGCTCGAGGAGCTCACGGCCAGCGAGGAGGAGCCCAACCTCGACGCGGTCGTGGCCTCTTGGCTCACGCCCGCCATCGACGAGCTCGAGCCCGCGGACCGCGAGGTGTTGCGCCTGACGGAGCTCGAGGGCGTGTCGCAGGCGCGCGCCGCGGAAGAGCTCGGCCTGAGCCTCCCCGCGCTGAAGTCGCGCGTGCTCCGCGGTCGCGCCCGCCTGCGCGATCGGATCACGGCCTGCTGCGAGCTCGCGTTCGACCGCCGCGGGGGAATCGTCGGCTATCGCCGCCGCGCGGGAGATCCCGACGACGACGCCGACTGCCGCTCCGGCTGCTGCTAGCGAACGTCGCCTCGCGCCGTCAGTCGATGGCGAACCGGATCGGACGCTCGCGCATCGCGCAGTCCACGTCCAGTCCCTCGACCGTGCCGGCGCGCAGGAAGTCGGCGTAGATCCGGTCGATGCAGGGGCGGAACATGCTGTCGTCGTGAGACCCCGTCTCGAACACGAGGTGCAGGCTGTTGGCGAGGTGACGCGCGGCCTCCGCCCCCTTGGCCGCGGGCGTGACCGGGTCGAGCACGCCGGAGACGAGCAGGACCGGGACGTCGGAGACGACCGGCTCCCAGAAGCCGGGGTCCACGGTTCCCTGAGGCCAGGCCTCGAGGGCCTCGCGCATCGGCGCGGTGAACCGGCCCCCGAGCAGGGTTCCCTCCCCGTCGGCCTCCAGGTCGAGCCGCTGCAGGAGCGGCAGGTCCTCCGCGGCCGCCACGGACAGGAACATCCCCTCGTAGAGCTGACCCCAGGACTGGCCGGCGCCGGTCAGCGCCTTCTGGGCCCACTCCTCGAGGTGTCCCGACGCTCCAGCCGCGATCATGCGCGGGAGCTGACCGTGCTCGGGCGTCGAGTAGAGCATGTCGCGGATCGTGAGCAGGACGACGTTGCGCGTCAGCGGCACGTCGACGTTCTGTCCCGACAGCGGGTGTCGCGTCGTGACGTGGACCGGCTCCTCGTCGAGGTTCGCGAGGAACGTGTCGAGCAGCTCGCTCACGTCGCCGTAGGCCGACGCGCAGTTCGGATCCGCCGCGCAGTGGGCGAAGGTCCCCTCGATCGAACGCTGCGTGTCGACCGCGAAGTCCGCGCCGATCGCGAAGCCCATCGGCGCGACGCCCTTGATCACCGCGGCACGCGCGTGCTCCGGGTGCTGGCGCAGGTAGGCGAGCGCGACGCGCGTGCCGTAGGAGCCTCCCCACAGGTTGATCTTCTCGTAGCCCAGGAACTCGCGCACGTCGTCCAGGTCGTCGACGATCGCCTCGGTGGTGTACTTGGTCAGGTCGGCGCGCTCCTCGAGGCGCGCGAGCTCGCGCTTCACGATGTCGAGCGGCAGCGGGTCGGAGACGGAGGCCAGGACGTCCTCCGGCGTCACCTCGAAGTCCAGTCCGTTCGAGTCGCCCGTGCCGCGGAAGTCGACCAGCACGATGTCGCGCTCCGCCAGGATCGCGGCGTGCAGCATCCGGACGTAGCCCGCGAGCTCGGCGGAGGCCTGGCCGGGGCCGCCGGGCAGGAAGAACAGCGGATCGGGAGCGGGGTCGTCGCCGGTCGACGGGAGCACGACGACGTGCAGGGAGATCTCGCGTCCGGCTCCGCGCTCGCGGTCCTCGAAGACGGGGACGCGCAGGCAGTCGAAGTCTCCGGAGATCGGGACCGGTCCCGTGCGTGCGGTGCACAGCCCTTCCGGATGGACGTTCTGGGCCGAGAGGCTCGTCGCGAGCCCCGTCGTGAGAGTCGTGAGGGCGACCAGCAGGGGAGGGAGCTTCATGAGCCCGCCCTTAGCGGCGGGCCGCCGACCGTTCTCGGACGCCACGCATCCTTGACGTTGGGAGAACGGACCCTCCGCGGCGAGCGCACGCAGGTCAGCCGAGCTCCTGGCGACGCGACACGAGGTCCTGATTCGCCGCGCGCAGGTCCGCGATGACGCGCCGCAGCTCCGCCGGATCGCCCTGGTTGCGCGGATCCCGTACGCGGCCGTAGGTGGTGTTCAGCCGGTCGCGCCACTGGGTGCGCTCGGAGGCGTCGAGGCGACCGCGCAGCTCCTCGAACACGCGGGTCGCGCGGTCGTGCAGCTCCTGGGCCTCCTCTTGCAGCTCCTGGAAGCTCGCGTCTTCGCGCGCGCTCGCGATCCCCGTCGTGTCGCGGTCCGTCGCCTCCTCCTGGCGCTCGCCGCGGAAGTCGCCGTCCGCGAGCCGCTCGACCGTGCGGTCCGTGGCGCGGTCGACGTCCCGCGCGCTGCGCTGGAAGTCGGAGATCGTGGCCTGCAGGTCGCTGACGATGCGCCGCATCTCCTGCACGTTCCCCCGCGTCTGGGGCGCCCGGATGCGACCGTTGAAGCCGTTCAACCGCGCGATGTGGGCGCGGCGGTCGTTGTCCGACAGGCCGGTCTCCACCTCGCGCAGCTCCTGCACGGCCTGTCCGTAGAGCTCGCGCGCCTGGGCCTCGAGCTCCTCGAAGCTCGCGTCCCCGCGGTCACTCGCCTCGCCTTCCCGCGGCGCGTCGAGCGAGGTGTCCCGGCCGGCGCCGCGCTCCTGGGCTCCCGAGGCGCGCAGCTCGCGCTCGCGCTGGGCGAGGTCCGTCGTCATCTCGCGCAGGTCGACGACCACCCGGCGCATCTCCTGCGCGTCCTGGGCGTTCGCGCGGTCGGTCACGCGGCCGTGGATGCTGTTGATGCGTCCGAGCCACTGGTGCGCCTCCTCCTGCGCCATGCCCTGCCGGACCTCGCCGAAACGCGTGATCAGCTGCCGGTGCAGGCCGCGCGCCTCGCGCTCGAGCGCCTGGAAGTCCGCCTGGGGGTCGCTGCTGGACGCCGGCGGGGCTGGAGCGGGCTCGCTGGCCCCCAGGAACCCGTGACGGCGACCTACGGAGTCCAGCCAGCTGGTGAGGTCTTCGGCCATGTCGAGGATTCTAGCTCGGCGGTCCCGCGCCCGGAGCGGGCCGGGGGGCCGGAACGCGGTGGGGGGGCCCGCTGCCCGGGCGCTTCGCGGGGGAATGCCAAAACGGCTCAAGGACTGCCATTGTGGCGTCCTTGGCGCGCACAATCGCCCCTCCCGGGGCCAAGAAGCCCGCTTCTCTCGGTTGGCCCGGTCGTTGCATTCCCTGGGGCGACGCGGCCCGCAGGGGGGCCGCCGCACCTCACCGACAAGGCACATCAGGAGCAACCACGATGCGAGCCATGCTTCCGTTCCGCACCCAACGCGCCGCGTTCCCGCGCGACTTCGACCGTCTGTTCCCGGGCTTCTTCGCCCCGACCGCGGCCAGCTGCGGCGTCCGCGTCCCGAGCCTCCACCTCGACGTGGAGGAGACCGACGAGGCCTACCTCGTCCACGCCGAGATCCCGGGCGTCGCCCGCGAGGACCTCGAGATCAAGGTGGCCGGCGACGTGCTCACGATCGCCGGCGAGAAGAAGACGACCGTCGAGGAGCCCAAGCTGCGCGAGCGCGTGTTCGGCAGCTTCGAGCGCAGCCTCGAGCTCCCGACGCCGATCGACGTCGAGGGCGTGAAGGCCGAGAGCAGGGACGGCGTGCTGATCGTCACCCTTCCCAAGGCCAGCGCCGAGCGCGTCAAGCGCATCGAGATCGAGGGCTGATCCCAAGGCGGGCCGGCAGGACCCGTAGCTGCGAGGCCCCTGGTCGATCCGACCGGGGGCCTCGCTCGTTTCAGGTCGCGAGCCGCGCGGCGATGGACTCCGCGACGCGCCGTCCGTCGATCGCGGCCGACACGATGCCGCCCGCGAAGCCCGCTCCCTCGCCGCAGGGGTAGAGCCCCTCGACCCCGAGGCTCTGGAGCGTCTCGTCGTCGCGCGCGATGCGGACGGGCGAGCTGGTGCGGGACTCGACGCCGAGCGCCTGCCCGTGCTCGGACACGAAGCCCGGGAGCTTCCGGTCGAAGTCCGCGAGGCCGCGCGCGAGGCGGTCGAACATCCCCGGGGGCAGGAGGTCGGCCAGGTCGATCGGGGCGACGCCCGGGCGGTAGCTCGTGGGCAGCGCGTCCGGCGTGCCGCCGTCCAGGATCGCGTCGGTGCGCTGACCGGGAGCGCGGTTCGCGCCGCCCGCCATGGCGGCGGCCAGCGTCTCGAGCGCGTGCTGCAGGCGCACGCCGAACAGCGGGTCGTCCTGCGGGACGCGCGGCAGCTCCGCGCGCGTCAGGCCGCCGAGGTCCGCGCCGAGTCCGAGCGCGTGCTCCAGGAGCTGGTCCCAGCCCCAGGCGCGACCGCGCTCGCCGCACCAGTCTTCGGGCTCGATCGCGACCACGATGCCGGAGTTGGCGTAGGGGGAGTCGCGTCGCGAGAGGCTCATCCCGTTCACGACCACGCGTCCCGGCCCGGCCGCGGCCGGGACGATGAACCCGCCCGGGCACATGCAGAAGCTGTAGACGCCGCGCTCCTCGACCTCGGTCGTCAGCTCGTAGAACGAGGCCGGCAGGTCGCACGGGCCGCGCAGGCCGCCGTACTGACGCTCGTCCAGCCAGGGCTGCGCGTGCTCCGCGCGCACGCCCATCGCGAACCCCTTCGGCTCCAGGTGCGCGCCGGCCCGCGCCGCCATCTGCAGCGCGTCGAGCGCGCTGTGTCCCGTCGCGAGCACGCAGGCGTCCGCCGCGATCCGTTCGGATCTCTCCGCGTCGAGGTCGAGCGTCCGGACCGCGACGAGCTTTCCGTGGGCGACCTCCAGGTCCGTCGCGCGGGTTCCGAACGCGATGCGCGCCCCGGCCGCGACGAGCGTCTCGCGCATCGAGCGCACGACCTCCGGCAGGCGGTTCGAGCCGACGTGCGGCCGCCAGCTCACCAGGATGTCCTCCGGTGCGCCGTGCTCGACGAGCCGCGCGACGACGCCGCGCACGGCCTTCTTGTTGCCGCTGCGCGTGTAGAGCTTGCCGTCCGAGTAGGTCCCCGCGCCGCCCTCGCCGAAGCAGTAGTTGCTGTCCGGGTCCGGGGCCTCGCCGCGGTACAGCGAGCGCAGCGCCTTGCGCCGCGTCTGCACGTCGCGACCGCGCTCGAGCACGGTCACGTTCAGGCCGGCCTCGACCAGGTCGAGCGCAGCGAACAGCCCCGCCGGGCCGCTGCCGATCACCACCACGTGAGGCGCGTCCTCGCGCGGGCGGTCGAGCGGACGGGGGGTCGTGCGCGGAGCCTCGGGCAGCACGTCCTCTCGCTCGAAGGCGGTCAGCGAGACGCGCCACTGGCGATGCCGCGGACGCGCGTCGAAGGACACCTTGCGGGTCCGCACGGCGACGATCGACTCCGGCGCGACGCGCAGCTTGCGCGCGGCGAGCCTCGTCAGCTCCGCGTCGTCGTGGGCCGGCGGATGCTCGGCGGGCGGGAAGGAGAGCTGGACCTCGTGCGCCATCGGGTCGTCAGGCCTCCCAGCGCGGGGCCGTCAGGCGGCGCTTCCCGTCTGCCGAACGCGGAGCCTCCTCGCCGTCCTCGAACTCCCTGTCCCACAGCTGGCAGGTCACCTCGACGTGCTTCTGGTCGAGGGCCTCGCAGTAGTTGGTGAACACGCAGCGGCGCACCTCGGCGCCGCGACCGAGCTCGATCTTGCGGAACCAGTCGGGGTCGGCGAGCGTCTGGCGCGCGGCTCCGACGAGGTCGCAGTCGCCGTCCTGGAGCGCGCGCTCGGCCAGCTCGAAGGAGTTGATGCCTCCGCAGCCGACCACCGGCGTCTCGAGGTCCGCCTCGCGCACCGCCTCCCGCACCGCGCGCGAGAGCGGCAGGTTGCGGCCGAACGGCGTGCCCTCGGCGAAGACGGTGGGCATGCACTCGTGCCCGCTCTCGCCGGTGTAGGGGTAGGCCGCGTGCCCGACCTTGGGCTGCTTCGCGTCCTCGAACTTGCCGCCCTTCGAGAGCGACAGGAAGTCGAGCCCCGCGCGGGCCAGCTCGACGCCGTAGTAGGTCGCGTCCTCGATCCGGCTGCCGCCGGCGATGACCTCGTCGCCCAGGAACCGGCAGCCGACCGTGTAGGCGTCTCCGACCCGCTCGCGCACCGCGGCGAAGACCTCCAGCGGAAGCCGCAGGCGCGCCTCGCGCGAGCCGCCGTAGCCGTCCGTGCGGTCGTTCCGCCGCGAAAGGAACGAGGCCATCGTGTAGGCGTGGGCGTAGTGCAGCTCGACGCCGTCGAAGCCCGCCTCCCGGGCGCGCGCGGCGGCGTCGGCGAACAGACCGGGCAGCACGCGCGGCAGCTCGGCGACGTGGGGGAGGTGCGTGTCCGTCACGCGTTCGCGGTAGCCGACCTCGAGGTCCTCGCGCTCGCGTTCGCCGAGCACCTCCAGGAGGTCCTCGTGCGGCAGCGCGGCCAGGGCCGCGCGGACGTCGGTCTCGGGAACCGACGCGTCCAGTCCGACCGCCTCGCGATGGGCGGGCGTGATCGCGAGGAACCGCTCCAGGAACTTCTCCTTCGGCGGCCGACGACGGATCGCGAGGAAGTCGATCAGCTGGATCAACAGGCGCGTCTCGCCGCCGGAGCGCTCGCGCACCGTCGCGACGAGCTCCTTCAGTCCGGGCAGGAAGCGGTCGTGCCCGATCCGCAGGAGCGGTCCGCTCGGCACGTCCCGGATGCCGGTCGCCTCGACCACGAGCACGCCGGGCCTGCCGTCCGCGAAGCGCGCGTACCACTCGAGGACCTGCGGCGTCACGAAGCCCTCCTCGTTCGAGCGCCAGGGCACCATCGCGGGCACCCAGGTGCGGCGCCGCGCGGTGAACGAGCCGACCGCGAGCGGGGAGAACAGCCGCGCGCCGGCGGCTTCCTCCGCACTCGGCCAGCGCGCCTGGGGAATCGGCGTGCGCGTGCGCGCGGGGCGGCGCTTCGAGGTCTCGGGCGAGGGGTCGCTCACGGCGGGATCCTACACGCTGCGAGGCGCTTGGCTCTGCCTCCGTCACCGCGCAGACTGCGTGCATGAGCGAACGTCCGGACCTTCCCATCGCCCTCGTCACCGGCGGCAGCCGCGGAATCGGCGCCGCGATCGCCGAGGCACTCGCCGCCGCCGGGGCGCGCGTGGTCGTCGCCGCTCGCAGCGAGGAG
>CAZDYS010000010.1:0-22980 GCA_964509445.1 uncultured Planctomycetaceae bacterium | reverse complement strand
AGAGGACCACGACGGCGACGGCCACCGCGGAGAGCGAGGCCGCGACCGCGAAGCGTCCACGCGGGCGGAAGAAGGGCAGCAGCAGGGCGAGCGCGAACGACAGGAAGCCGATGCGGCGGGTCTCGAGGCGCGTGCGCAGCTCGTCGAGTCCGCGCTTCACGCGCATGCGCGCGTTCGCCTGACTCACGCCGAGCTGCAGCGCCATCTCCTCGTAGGACAAGGACTCGAGGTACCGCATGCGCACCGCTTGGCGCTGCAGCTCCGGCAATCCGTGCAGCAGTCGCGTCAGGTCCGCGAGCGCGGCCTCGTGCGCGAAGCGCTCGAAGAACGACGGGCGTGCCTCCTCCGCCGCCGCTCCACGTTCGGACCAGGAGCGACGCGCGCCTCGGTCGCGGTGTCGCACGGCGGTGCGAACCGTCGCCGTGCGCAGCCACCCGCCGAGGTCGCGGACGTCACGCGGCGGTCGTCGCAGCGCCTCGAGGAGCACGTCCTGCACGACGTCCTCCGCGTCGTGCTGGGAGCGCACGATGCGGCGCGCGAGTCGGCGCAAGGAGTCTCGATGCTGGAGAACGTCGGCGATCTCCCGGGGAACGCTGGGCGGCGTCATGAGGTTCGAGACTAGCAGTCGAAGCGCGTTGCGGGGGCGTTCCGTGGAGGTGCGTTTGGGCGGTTTCGGACGCTTCTCGACAGGTTCCGAGGCATCGCATAGAAAAAGGGAAATCGCTGTTACGCGCCCGGTGAGTTCCTCCCCCTAAGCAGTGGGCGCGTTGCGTCGACGGCGCTCGCACCTCCCATCACCCCAATCGCATGGAGACCAGCTTCCGGTTCTCCACTCAGCCGTTGTTGCTCCTCGCACGGCGCGGGGATGCGCAAGCGTTCTCGCGTCTCGTCGATGCGCTTCGCCCGAAGTTGGAGCGCGTCGTGCGCGGGCTCGTCCGGAACCAACGACTGGAAGTGGAAGACATCCTCCAGGAGTCCCTCGTCCACGCCTTCCGGTCGCTCGACGGGTTGCGCATCGCGACGACCTCCGGATTCCTCGCCTGGTTCGCGGGGATCGTCCGCAACCGGGTCGCCTGCGCCTGCCGCCTCGGGCGGGAGCGCGTCCGGCCGCGGAGGGACACCGCGCTGCCCTGGACGCTGCAGCGCGGGCTCGAGCCGGAGATGCTCGAGTCCGTCGGAACCCCGGAGGGCGAGAGCCGGGTGGCGGAGGTCCCGCTGCTGCGGACCGGGTTGCCGCACCTGAGCGCCGACCGACGGGTCGCGGTCCTCCTCCGGGACGGCTTCTCCAGCACCTTGGAGGTCCTGGGGCTGGTGCTGGACCGGGGGAGCCACGGGGGCATGCGCCGGAGCCTGCGCGAGGCCCGCGGGGTGCTCTCCCCGGACGTTTCGACCTAGTCCCAACCCCGATCTCCACAAGAGCCCGGGAGTGGCGGTGGCGTCGTCCACTCCGAGGATGGGATAATGCCGGCGTGACGAAGTCGCACTCGGACTCCTCGGGCCAGGACCCGCTCCTGCCCCGGATCGCCGCGGGAGAAGCCTGGGCGGTCCAAGCCCTGGTCGATCGCTACGGCCGCCTGATCTGGTCCCTCGCGCGTCGCCAGCTCGGCTCGCAGGCGGACGACCTCGTCCAGGAGGTGTTCGTGGAGCTCTGGCGCAGTGCGGAGCGATTCGACCCGTCGCGCTCCTCCGAGAGCACCTTCGTGACGATGATCGCGCGTCGGCGGATCATCGACCTGCGCCGGCGGGCCAGCGCGCGCCCGGAGGAGGTCGACGAGCTCGCGGCCGCTCCCGAGCAGGCCGACCTGGAGCCGGTGGACGCGCGGCTCGAGATCGAGGACGAGGTGCGCCTCGCTCGGAAGGCCCTCGATCGCGTGAGCCCGGATCGCCGCCGGGTGCTCGAGCTGTCGCTCCTGGAGGGTCTCACCCACGTGGAGATCGCCCAGACGACGGAGATCCCGCTCGGTACGGTGAAGAGTCACCTGCGCCGCGGCCTCGAGGAGGTGCGTGAGCTCCTCGGCAACCGGGGGGATCGCACGTGAAGTCGCACCTCGAGTGGTTGACGGGCCTGGATTCCGAGGAGATCGCCTCCGAGGACCGCGGTTCGTACGAATATGCAGCAGCCGTCCTGGCGCAGGCCCTGTTGCCGCGCGCCGACGAGCTTCCCGAGGCTCTCGAGGCCCGCCTGCGTGTGCTGGCCGATCGCGAGTTCGACCAAGAAAGAGACTGAACACGACGGATGGATTCGCAAGGCACCTTCGTAGCCGCCATGATCGACACGACCTCCAAGGCCATCGCCGGGGCGGCGGCGCTGGAGGTCATGGAGCGGGTCGGGGAGGGGGAAGTCCCCGGCTCCTTCGATCAGCTGCGGGCGGACCTCGAGATGAAGCTCCTGCAGCTCTCCGAGACCCTCGCCGTCGGGCTGCCGGACATGTTCGCGCACGAGGTCGCCTGGGCGCGTGAGACCTACGCCGCCCGCGGCATCTCCCCGACCTTCCTCCCGCACTGCCTGGCGGGCCTGCGCTCCGCGCTCGAGGAGCGCCTGACCCCGGACAGCTTCCAGATGGCCGCGGCGCTGCTCGAGCGCACCCAGGCCCAGCTCCAGGGCGACGCCAAGGCCCCCAGGGACCTCCTGGCCGGCCTCCGCCACACGGAGCTCGCGCGCGGTTTCCTCGAGGAGGCGCTGCACGGCAACGCCGCGACCTCCATCCAGATGCTGGAGCAGGCGCGCGAGGACGGGCTCACGGTCGACCAGCTGCGGGAAGAGGTGATCGCGCCCGTCCAGGCCGAGATCGGCCGCATGTGGCAGTGTGGCGAGATCAACGTGGCCGAGGAGCACCACTGCTCGCGCGTCGTCCAGGAGATGCTCGCCCGCCTTCGCGAGCGGCCCCAGGCCCAGGTCGGTCGCAGCCTGCTCGCGTTCTCCGTGGCCGGCGACCTGCACGAGATCGGGTCCCGGCTCGTGGCCGATCAGTTCGAGGCCGCCGGGTGGCACGTGATCTTCCTCGGGGCGAACGTCCCCCCGGAGGACTCCACCCGCATGGCGGCGGACAAGAAAGTCGACCTCGCGACGCTCTCCGTGTCCCAGTCGATCCACATGCGCGCGGCGGCGCGGCAGATCGCGGCGCTGCACGCGCTCGACCCGCCGGTTCCGGTGCTGGTGGGCGGACTCCCGTTCACCGCCATCGACGGGCTCTGGCAGGCCGTCGGAGCCGACGGCTGCGCGACCAGCGCGACCGCGGCCCTGCACGAGGCGAACCGACTGCTCGCGGGCTGATCGCGCTCCCGCTCGCAGGGACCGGCAGAGGGGGCCGCTTCAGCGGCCGCCGAGGCCGCCCGCGGAGAAGATCAGCGCGAACTGGGTCGCGTCGCCCGAGACGGTGACCGGCCCGAGCGTGAAGTCGTCCGTGAGGACGCGGCGGACCTCCAGCGAGAGGATCCCCTGCCGCTCCAGCCGGATCCCGAGACCCGCCTTCACGTAGCTCCCGACCGCGAAGTCGTCGTCCCGCACGACGAGGTTCCCGTCGACCCGCTCGCTCCTGGCGTAGGTGAGGGACAACCCGCCCCCCAGGTAGGGGACCAGCGGGACCGAGGGGTGCTGCAGGTCCGACCGCACGCCGACGGAGAACTCGGCGAGCTCCGTCCCGAGCTCCTCCACGCCGCCCGTCGTGCGGACCGTGCGCTGGGCCTGCCCGTAGTGGAGGCCGCCCTCGAACCGGACCGGCCCGATCGCGTCCCCCTCCTCGAACTCGATGGAGAAGACCCCCGCGTCGTCGCCCCCGGCCAGGTCGTCGAGCTGGCGGACCCCGACCCCGATTCCCATGCGGCTCCAGGGGGTCCGGAGCCCGCTGAGGTAGAGGTCCTGGCGCTCCGTCGGCCCGGTCGCGCAGGAACCGAGCAGGGCGGTGGAGAGGAGCAAGAGCGCGCGCATGGCCCCAGGATGGCGGTTCTGGGGTTCCTGCGCGGCGTCGAACCGCGAACTCGGGCAGGTTTTTCCCGATCCCGCTGCGGCGCCCAGGGCGGGTCTGCGCCGGGGGGAGTGAGCGCGGGATGGTTCCGCGCTCGAACACCCCCAAAGAAGCCATGCAACGCCACCAACTGCTCGCTCCCGCCACCCTGCTCGCCGCCCTGTCCTTCCTGTCCGCGCCCACGAACGCGCAGTGCGTCGGAGACGACAACCTCAGCGGTCCCTGCTGCGACCTCGTCACTCCCAACCTGCCGGCGTTCCCCAACTGGAACTCGGAGTCCACCAACATCTGCTGGACCGAGTGCGTCCCGGCGGAGCAGTGCTCCCGCATCTCCGTCGGTGCGCCGACGCCGAACGGATGCGCTAGCTACTTCGCGCAGTTCACGCAGCTCGACTGCCTCGGCAACCCGATCCTCTCGGGCCTCCTGCAGATGGAGTACACGCGCACCTGGGAGGAGCTGACGCCGGGGGTCGACCCCAACCGTCTGCAGGTCTGGCGCTTCGCGGTCCGGGCCGACCTGTCCCTGATCGCCGGCGCGATCGCGGACGACTGCATGGTGCCGCCCTCCCTGGGCCCGTACCCGACGGCCTACTACTACGGCTACGCGGACTACGCGTTCGACTGCGACAACAACCAGTGGGAGCAGTCCCTCGTCCTCTTCCACAACTGTGACGAGTTCATCCACGACCAGCTGATCTCGGGCGTGCCGGGGACCTTCAACCCGGACCGCACCTACGGAATCGTCGCGCCGGACACCGCCGCCAACCCGTTCGTTCCCGCGAACCTGACGCCGCCGGTGGGCCCGATCACGGCCGAGGCCACGCGGCTCGTGGCGGCGCCCGGCATCCCCTGCGTGACCGAAGAGCCGATCACGGGAGACATGCAGTTCCTCGGGGACGGCTGCGGCTGCGACTTCGCGCTGACGCCGAAGCAGCTGAACGCCCGCCGCATGGTCGCGACCGGTGCCTGTGGCTCCAGCTTCACGACGCTCGACCTGTGGCCGACCTACCCCTGGTACCACCTGATGACCACGTCGATCGGCACCTGGAGCACCGACGCCGCCTACCCCGGCCCGGAGCAGGCCTGGGTCGACGAGGGCGCGTTCCTCTACAACGAAGGCTGCGACGGCACGCCCTACGGCGAGGTGTACTACGGCGGCTCGACGTCCGTCGGCTACGACGTCGTCGTGCCCTTCGGCTCCGGCCTCACCCAGAACTTCACGGACCTCGCCGCGAACGTCAGCTTCTCGCTGCCCGGCGGTCCGACCGGCCCGCTGGTCGGGTTCGTGATGCCCTCCCGCAAGCTCATCTACGTGAACGTCCCCTAGGCGCCGTTCCCGGGGAAGGAGGGAGGCTCCCTCGCGCGGTGACCTGTCCGCGCGGGGGAGCTCTTTTCGTTTCGGGCGGTCGGCGCGGACCGCCCCCGGCTAGTTCGCGGGCTCGACCAGGTGCAGCACGAGGTCCGCCGTGTCGCCGTCGCCGTTCAGGTCCGCGGCGCCCTGGTCGCTCTCGGGTACGAGGGCCGGGAAGACCTCCGCGAACGCAGCCTCGAGCAGGTCTTCTCCGGCCTCCACGGCGAGGCCCAGGTTCGAGACCTCCGCGGACTCCAGGTCGAACACGTGCAGGACCGCGTCGGCGGTGTCGGCGTCCGCGTTGAGGCTCTCGGCCCCCTCGCTGACGTTGAGCAGCAGGAAGCGATCTCCGAGGGTGCCCAGCACGCCGCCGGCGAGGCCCAGGTTCGTCACCGTCCGCGTCGGGACGTCGAGGCGGTGCAGCACGCGGTCGAGGGTGTCGCCGTCGCCGTTGAGGTCCGTGTTTCCCTGTCCGCTCTCCGGCACGGAGAACAGGACGGTGTCGCCGCGGGCGAGCATGCCCACGGTCGCGACGCCGAGGGACGTCTGGACCAGCGCCGTCGTGTCGAGGTAGCTCGGCACGATGTCGTTCGTGTCCCCGTCGCCGTTGCGGTCCAGGAGGTCCAGCGACTCGTCCACGTCGACGATCATGTCGCGGCCGATGCCCTCGAGTCGGTCGGGGACGACCGGGACGAACTCGGCGGACACGTTGAGGATGTCGACCAGCGCCACCCCCTGGGCTCCTGCGAACTCCCCGGCGAAGCCGACGTAGTCGGTGGTGAACGCGAAGGGGACGTCGCCGGTTCGCTCGATGCGCGTGTTGCGCAGGAAGCTCGTGGGGAAGTCGTAGATGAACACGACGTCGTCGTCCTGGTCGAGGTCGTCGTTGAGGTCCTCCGCGGCGTCCGCCTCGGAGACCCAGAACGCGAGCAGGTCCCCGCTGCCGGCGAGATCGCGCGCGGAGATGTCGAAGGACCGGTCGAAGCCGGTCTCCAGGTCGTAGACGTACAGCTCGTCCGGACCCGCGAACACGACCGTGTCGCCGCGCCGGTGGAACGAGGTCCCGGGGAAGTCGAAGCCGGTGTCGATCAGGTCTCCGGTGGCCGGGTCGAGCCGATAGAACAGCACGTCCGTGACGGACAGGTTGCCGTTGAAGTCGTTGCCGCCGTTCTCCTGCTCGGAGACCTCGAGGAAGGCGCGGCTGCCGATCGCGAGAACCTCTCCCACCGCGAGGTCCGTCGGTCGCGTGAGGCCGCTCGCGAGGTCGTAGGCGAACAGCACCTGGTCGAGGAGGTCGAAGTCGGCGTTGAGGTCGAGCCCCTCGGTCACCTCGTCGCGCGAGTAGGCGAACCAGTCCTCCCCGAGGACGAGCGGTTCCGTGGTCGCCACGCCGAGGTTGAGCGTCGTGTCCGTCGCCGTGTCGAGGATGTGGACGACCTCGTCCGCCTGATCCCCGTCGCCGTTCAGGTCCGCGCCCTCGTCCGCCTCGCGGATGAGGTAGGGCAGGAAGCGTCCGGCCGAGCCCGGGGCGTCGGAGGGCGCGACGGTCGTCGCCTGGAAGGTGACGTCGAGCGGATCGGGATTCGGATTCGAGCTTCCGGAGGACCCGGAGCAGGCCGCGAGGGCCGTGGTCAAGAGCAGCGGCAGGGGTGCAGAACGCATGAGAGGCAGGGCTCTAGGGGAGAGGGGACCAAATTGTCGCCCGAGGGCACCGGGCGCGGAAGGCGCGCTCTCGGGAAAGGCCGTTGTTCGTGCCGGGCTCAGGACTTGGACGCCTTGGAGCGGGAAAAAAGGGCGTAGGGGCGACCCTCCAGGTGAACGACGAGGGTGCGCTCGAGGCCGTTCTTCTCGGCGACGCGACGAGACCCCACGTTGTCCGCGTGGATCATCGAGTGGACCTCCTCCGCTCCGTACTCGCCGAGCGCGTAGGCGTACCAGGCGCGCGCCGCCTCGGTCGCGTAGCCGTTGCCCCAGGCGGAACGCCGGAACGTGTAGCCGACCTCGAGGATCGAGCGCGCCGGACGATCGTGCGGGAAGCTGCCGCGTCCCCAGGAGGCGACGTAGGCGCCGTCCTCGCGGCTCGGCTCGCGCTCGATCTCGAACAGACCCAGTCCTGCGCGGCCGATCGGGTGCCCTTCGAGCTCGACGACGAACTGGCCGACGCGGTCCGCGACGTACCAGCGCATCGTCTTCTGGAGCCAGTCGAAGCTCTCCTCGGGACTGCGCGTGGAGCCGTCCCCGCCCAGGTAGCGGGTCACCTGGGGATCCTGGTGCAGCTCCACCAGGAACGGGAGGTCGCTCAGCGTCGCGCGACGCATGGTCAATCGCTCGGTCTCGAGCGTGCTCACGAAAGCAGGGGGTTTGCTCATGGCGGAGAGAGAGGCGCTAGCATTCCGTGCCGTCTCATCTTCCGCAGCGGACCCCCTGCGATCCAGTCCCACCCATCTCTCGGTATGAACCCCGCCTTCCAGACCACGCTCCTGAAGGCCACGCTCCTGACGGCCGCGCTCCTCGCGAGCGCCTGCGGGGGCGCCGCGGACGATCCGGTCCTGCGCTTCAGCGCCATTCCCGACCAGAACACGACGGAGCTCGCGGAGAAGTTCGATCGCGTGGCGGACTGGCTGCAGGGAGAGCTCGGCGTACCGGTCGAGTTCGTGCCGACCTCCGACTACACCGCGTCCGTCGAGGCCTTCAAGAACGGCGACGTTCAGCTGGCGTGGTTCGGCGGCCTCACCGGCGTGCGCGCGCGGGCCGCGGTGGAGGGCGCACGGGCGATCGCCCAGGGGCGGGTCGACCCGGAGTACCGCTCCTACTTCGTGGCGAACGGTCGGCTCGGCCTGTCGCTCTCGGACGTGTTCCCGGAAGAGCTCGAGGGGCGCACGTTCACGTTCGGCTCGGAGTCGTCGACCTCCGGCAGGCTCATGCCCGAGGTCTTCCTGCGGCGCGAGACGGGCGTCGCGCCGGCGGACTTCTTCGCGGGCGAGGAGATGAACTTCTCCGGCGCGCACGACAAGACGGCGCTCGTGGTCGAGGAGGGGACCTTCGACGCCGGCGTGCTCAGCTACAAGCACTACGACGAGATGGTCGCCTCCGGGAAGCTCGACCCCACGCGCTGCGTCAAGGTGTGGGAGACGCCGCCCTACCCGGACTACAACTGGACCGCGCACCCGGTGCTGGACGAGACCTTCGGCGAGGGGTTCCTCGACCGACTCCAGGAGACCCTGGTCGGTCTCGAGGACCCCGAGCTGCTGGCCGCCGTGCAGCGCCCGGAGGGCATGATCCCGGCCGAGAACGAGGACTTCGCGCCGCTCGAGGAACTCGCGCGCGAACTGGGCCTGCTTCGCTGAACCTCGCTCGCTAGCATCCACGCGTGGCTCGTCCGCTCTCGTTCGCTCTGCGCGGGGTCACCGTCGAGCGCGGCGGCGTCCGCGCTCTCGACGGGGTCGACCTCGAGATCGCTCCTGGAGAGACCGTCGCGCTGGTCGGACCCAGCGGTTCGGGCAAGACCACGCTGTTGGGGCTCCTGAACGGTCTCGTCGAACCAACCTTCGGCACCGTCCTGGTCGACGGTCGGGAGCTGGCCGGGAGCAGGTCCGCCGCCCTGCGCGAGCTGCGTGCCCGCATCGGCTACCTGCCCCAGGACCTCGGCCTGGTGCCGAACCTGCGCGTGCTCTCCAACGTGCTCGCCGGTCGCATCGGTCGACGGGGGTTGTTCGCGTCCCTGCGCGCACTCGTGGCGCCCGCGCGCGCGGAGGCGGAGCGGGTGCTCGAGCTCCTCGACCGGCTCGGCATCGGAGAGAAGCTCTACCAGCGCGCGGACGCCCTCTCCGGAGGAGAACGGCAGCGCGTGGCGATCGCGCGCGCGCTGTACCAGGAGGCCGACGCGCTGCTCGCCGACGAGCCTCTGTCCGCCCTGGATCCTGCGCGGGCGGAGGAGACGCTCGCGCTCCTGTTCCGGGTCGCGACGGAGGAGGCCTGGACGCTGGTGCTCTCCATGCACGACGTCGCCCTGGCGCGCGCTCACGCGACGCGGCTGGTCGGGCTTCGCGAGGGACGCGTGCTGTTCGACGCACCCGCCGGGGACGTCGGCGAAGAGGAGCTCGAACGGCTGTACGCGCTCCACTCCGAGGGTCGTCCGTGAGCGGCGGTCCCCCGCGGGATCCGCGACGCCGCCTGCTCGCCTCGCTGGTGCTCGCCGGTGCGCTGGCGTGGCTGTTCCTCGGGTTGTCCCCGGCCGACCTCGTTCCGGACGAAGCCGGTCGGGGCGTCCTGCGCCGCTTCCTGGCGGGAGCCGTGAGCCCTGCCCTCGACTACGAGGCCGACGCGCCGCCCGGGTCTCCGCCGCTCGTCGCCAAGGTCGCGCGCGCGATGGGGGACACCCTCGTGTTCGCGCTGGCCGGGATGAGCCTCGCGCTGGTGATCGGCGTGGTCCTCGGTTTCCTCGGCTCGACGGCCCGCTGGGGCAGGCGCGCAGGCACCGCGGGTCGCTGGTTCCCGCTGGTGCTCTGTCGCCTGCTGATCGCAGGGCTCCGCTCCGTGCACGAGCTGCTCTGGGCGGTGCTGTTCCTGGCGGCCTTCGGGTTGACTCCGTTCAGCGCCGTGCTGGCCATCGCGCTGCCCTACGGAGGCTCCCTCGCGAAGGTCTTCTCCGAGATGCTCGACGAGAGTCCGCGCTCCTCTGCCGAAGCGCTGGAGGCGATCGGTGCCAGACCGCTCGAGGGGTTCCTCTGCGGCCTGGTCCCGCGAGCGCTCCCGGACCTCGCGAGCTACGCCTTCTACCGGCTGGAGTGCGCGGTGCGCTCGTCCGCCGTGCTGGGCTTCTTCGGCGTTCCGACGCTGGGCTACTACCTGAAGCTCTCGGTGGAGAACGTCCACTTCCGCGAGGTGTGGACGTACCTGTACGCCTTGCTCGCGCTGGTCCTCGTCTTCGAGCTGTGGAGCTCGAGGCTGCGCGCTCGGGTGGTGGCGCGATGAGCGCGGACCGCGGAGCCCGTCTCGAGCGTCTCCGACGCGAACGTCCGCGCAGTCCGTTCGTTCGTGCGAGCCTGCTCGTGCTCGCGCTCGGAACCGGCTACGCGTGGTTCTCCGGCAAGGTCGCCGCCGGCGAGCTGCTCACCGCGCGCCGGCTGGACAACCTGGAGCGCTTCCTGACGCACGACGTCGTTCCCTACCCGCTGCGCGCGGACGCGCCCGACACCGAGACGCTGGGTGCGTGGTTCCGCGACGTGCTCCTCGAGCGCGGCGCGAGCCCGGCGCTCACGACGGTGGCGATCTCCGCCGTCGCGATCCTCTTGGCCGCGGCGCTCGCGTGGGTGCTCGTCCCGCTGGCGGCGTCCAACCTGGCGACCGCACGTCCGTTCGAAGGGGGGGAACCGGGCGACGCACGTGCGGGCCGCACGCTCTGGCGACTTCTGCGCTTGCTCGCGCGGACGGTCCTCGTGCTCCTGCGCGCCGTTCCCGAGTACCTGCTCGCGTTCCTCCTGCTCTCGATCCTCGGGCCGGCGACCGCCTGGCCGGCGGTGCTCGCGCTCGCCCTGCACAACGCCGGGATCCTCGGACGTCTGGGGGCGGAGACCGTCGAGAACCTCGAGCCCGCCGCGGTGCGCAGCCAGCGCGCCATCGGGGGCCGGCGCCGGGCGCTGCTCGTGACCGCGATTCTCCCGCAGGCCGTCGGGCGGTTCCTGCTGTTCTTCTTCTACCGCTTCGAGACCTGCGTTCGCGAAGCCACGGTCCTGGGCATGCTCGGCGTCGTCTCCCTCGGGTACTGGATCCAGGACGCGCGTGCGAAGCAGTACTACGACGAGATGCTCGCGCTGGTCGGCGTCGGCGTCGGGATCGTGCTCGTCGCGGACCTCTGCTCGTACCTCGCGCGCCGCACGCTGCGCGAGGCCGGGGGATCCGCCAGGGACGAAAGAAAAGCCGCGGCGTGACCGGATCTCGCGCCGGAGGTTGCGAGACTGGGCCGATGCAGATCACCAAGAACGCGGTCGCGTCCATCCACTACAAGCTCACCGACGACGACGGGCTCGTGCTCGACAGCTCCGAGGGGAGGGACCCGCTGGCCTACCTCCACGGCGCCGGGAACCTGATCCCGGGCCTCGAGCAGGAGCTCGAGGGCAAGACCAACGGGGATGCCTTCGAGGTGCGCGTCGACCCGGAGAACGCCTACGGCGTGCGCAACGAGGAGATGGTGCAGGACGTGCCGCGGTCGGCGCTGCCGCCGGACGTGGACATCCAGGTCGGGATGCAGTTCCAGGCCCAGGGCCCGGGCGGCGTGCAGGTCGTGACCGTGCTCGCGATCGAGGGCGAGACCGTCAAGATGGACGGCAACCACCCGCTCGCCGGCGTGCACCTGAACTTCGCGGTCGAGGTCATCGACGTGCGCGAGGCGACCTCCGAGGAGCTCGAGCACGGGCACGTGCACGGCGCCGGCGGTCCCGCCAGCTGAGCCGACTGCTCCGGAGTCCCCGGCCGGTGCCCGCGTCCTTGCCCAGGCGCGCCGGCCGGCCCTAGGCTTTCCGCGTCCGACTCGTCCCGCGTCCCCTCGGAGGTCCGCCGGTCATGATCCGCGCCCGACTCTCGCTGCTCCTTTCGCTCGTTCTCCTGGCTGCCTGCGGTGCGTCGAACTACGCCAAGCCGGGGTTCGTCACCATGCGGATCGACAACCGGTTGTGGATCTTCCGCGAGGACTCGCCCGAGCTCGCGGAGTTCCAGGAGACCGGAGAGCCCAGCCACTGCGTGACGGTGACGGACGTCGGCCCCGAGGGCATGACGCTCCGCGGGCCCGATCACGACACGATCCACAGCTACCTCTGCTGTCGCGAGGGCTTCTTCGTCCAGGCGCTCGACGGAGAGCTGTGGGTCTTCGAGACCGAGTCCCCGGAGCTGGAGGCGTTCTTGCGAGGCGCGCGTCCGGCGGAGCCCGCGACGCTCGAGAACGCTGGTCCGCGCGGCTTGACGCTGCGAGGCGCGGACGAGGAGACGCTGCGCCGCTACCTCGACGCCGGTTGAGCGGGCTCTCGCGTCGGCGCCGGGCGCTGGTCGTCGCGCTCGGTGCGAGCCTCGTGCTCGGTTGTCGCGCGCTGGGCGGCGAGGAGTCCTCCGCGCCGCCCAACTTCGTCCTCCTGATGACGGACGACCAGGGCTGGGGCGAGCTCGGCGCGCGCGGGCACTCCTCCCTCCGCACGCCGCACCTCGATCGGCTCGCGGGTGACGGGCTCGTGTTCGAGCGCTTCTACGCTGCCCACCCGACCTGCTCGCCGACGCGGGCGAGCTTCCTGACGGGCCGGCACCCGAATCGCACGGGGACCTTCTCCTGGGGGCACGAGCTCCCCGGTAGCGAGAGGACCCTGGCCGAGGAGCTCACCCGCGCGGGGTACGCGACCGGCCACTTCGGCAAGTGGCACGTGGGGTCCGTACGTCCCGAGGACGCGACCTCCCCCGGTGCGCAGGGCTTCGAGACCTGGGCGAGCGCTCCCAACTTCTTCGACCTCGACCCGCTGCTCTCCGTCGAGGGCAGCGTCGTCGAGCACCGCGGAGAAGGCTCGGACGTCGTGACGGAACGCGCGCTCGCATTCATCGAGCGATCCGTCGCCGACCGACGCCCGTTCCTCGCCGTCGTCTGGTATGGCAACCCGCACCTGCCGCACGTCGCGACCGAGGACGACCTCGCGAGGCTGGGGCATCTTCCGGAAGAGGAGCGCGCCTACGCGGCCGAGCTGGAGGCGATCGACCGGAGCGTGGGGACCCTGCGCGCCGGGCTGCGCGCGCTCGGCGTCGAGCGCCAGACCCTGGTGTGGTTCACGAGTGACAACGGGCCCAGGCCTCCCGCTCCGTTCGACGAGGAGTCGACGGCCGGCTTGCGCGGCCGCAAGGGCTCGCTCTGGGAGGGAGGCGTGCGCGTCCCCGCCCTCGTCGTCTGGCCCGAGGTGGTCCAGGCGGGCCGTCGCACGAACGTGGTCGCGAGCACCTCCGACCTCTTGCCGACGGTGCTCGAGCTCGCGGGCGTCGAGTTGCCGCCGGTTCCGCTCGACGGCGTCAGTCAGGTCCCGGCCCTGCACGGTCGAGAGGTTCCGCGTCCGCGCGGGCTCGGCTTCTGGGCGCTTCCGACCGGGGGTCGCGTGATGCACGCACGCAAGATGCTGGAGCTCATGCGGGCCGGGGAGCGCTCGCCCGAGGAGCAGCCTCCGGTGGTCCAGCCCGACCTCCTGCGCGGGGAGCCGCGCGGAGCCGCGGCCTGGATCGACGGCGACCTCAAGCTCCATGCGGACAGGGAGGAGGGCGGCCTGCGGTACCGGCTCTACGACCTCGCCGTCGATCCCGGCGAGTCCCGCGACCTCGCCGCGGAGCGGACCGCGACCGTCGCGCGCCTGGCCTCGGACCTCGCGGCCTGGCGGCAGGAGGTCGCTCGGGACTGGCTCGCGCGGCACGCGCCCTCGGACTGACGGGGGAGGGCGCTACTCCGTCTCGAAGTACTTCGCGCGGATCCAGGCCGGCTGCCAGCGATCCGGCTGGCGGCTCTTGCCCGTCAGCTCGAGCTCGCCGGACCTGGGCTCCGCTTCGACCCAGGGGACGTCGTCGCCCAGCCGCGCCTGCCAGGCCTCGAGCTCCGCGCGCAGGGTGGCGATCCGGTGCGCGTGCGCGGGGTCCTCGCTGAGGTCCTGACACTCGTGCGGGTCGGTCTCGAGGTCGAACAGCTGCGTGCGGTCGATCCGCGGGTAGCGGATCAGCTTCCAGCGTCGATCCCGAATGGCGCGCTGGGTGCGGCCCATCGCGTGGAAGCGCGCGCTGCGGAGCTCGGGCGCGACACCGCTCCACAGCGGAGCCAGGTCGTAGGCAGTCTCCGACGCCGGGCCACGCACGCCGGCACGCGCAAGCAGCGTGGGGAACAGGTCGTGCAGGTACACGAGCGCGTCGCTCGAGCCCTGGGGAATCCCCGGACCCGCGAGGATCATCGGTGCCCCCATGCTGTGCTCGTAGAGGCTCTGCTTGCCGAGGAGTCCGTGGCTTCCGACCGCCAGCCCGTGGTCGGCGGCGTAGACCACCAGCGTGTTCCCCGCCTCTCCCGACTCCTCGAGCGCGTCGAGGATGCGTCCCACCTCGCGGTCGAGGTGCGAGACCAGCGCCCAGTACTCGGCGAGCTGCTCGCGAACGACGTACTCGGTCCGCGGCCAGGGAGCGAGGTTCTCGTCGCGCAGCACGCAGAAGCCGTTGTCGAACGGATGCTGCGGCAGGAAGTTGGGCGGGAGCGGAGGTCGCTCCGCCTTGTAGCGGTCTCGCTCCTCCGCCGGTGGATCGCGCGGATCGTGGGGCGCCGTGAAGGCGACGTAGAGGAAGAAGGGGGCGTCTCCCCGGGCTTCCTCGCGAAGGAACCGGATCGCGGCGTCCGCGAAGAGCGTGCTGGAGTGCCCCTCTCCGGTGCGCTTCTCTCCGAACTCCTCCCCGTCGAAGTCGATCAGCGGCACGGCGTGGTGGTTGCTCATCCCACCGAACAGGACGTTGCGCCCCCGCGCGAAGCTGCGCTGGAAGCTCTCGCGGCCGTTGTGCCACTTGCCGGTCGCGAACGTGCGGTAGCCGGCTTCCCCCAGCAGTCCCCCGAGGGTGGGTCGTCCGTCGAAGGAGGACAGGTTCATCCCGATGTAGGCGCGGCCGGTGTGGATCATCGCGCGACTGGGGACGCAGACGGCGCCACCGGAGGACCCCAGGCAGCTCGCGCCTCGGAACGAGAAGCCGCGCTCCACGAGCGCGTCGAGCCGCGGCGTCTCGATGGCCGGGTTGCCCCAGGCCCCGATCGTGTCGGTTCGCTGGTCGTCCGCGAGCAGGAACAGGATGTTGGGCGGTCCGCCGGAGTCGGAACCGTCGCCAGAGGGGTTCGCGTGGCAGCCGGTCAGGAGAAGGAGCGCGCAGAGGAGGCTTCGCATGGCCTCCATGATTCCGTCCCGCGACCCGCGATGCTCGCGCATTCGGGTGCCGACGAGGTGCGCTCCCCCTGGATCGGCTCGCGCGGACCTCTAAGCTCGCCGGAGATGGACGGGGTCTCGGGGAAGCACGACGACGGCTATCGCTTCCTGCTCCTGCGCGGCGGCGTGATCGTCTTCGGTCTGCTGGTCGCGGTGCTGCCGCGCGAGGTGGGCAAGTATCCGCTGCTGCTCTTCCTCGGCCTGGCGGCGGCCCAGCTCTGGTGGGTCGTGCGGCACGTCGACGACGAGCGCGTCACCCTGCGCGACCGGCTGGACGCGTATCACCTGGTGTTGATCGAGCTCGCGCTGGGGTTCACGGGCGTCGGCTTCCTGTGGGGCGCGCTGGTGTTCTTCATGGTCTCCGCGGTGTTCCTCGCCTACACCTGCCGTCGGTACGAGACGACCGGCTTCGTCCTGGCCCGGCAGCACGCGCTCACGGCGCTGCAGTACGCCGCCGTGTTGATCCTGATGGTGATCGTGTTCGCGCGCGCCTATCAGGAGTACGGGCTCCTGACCTCGGCGGGCGAGCCGGTCCCGACGGACGAGTTCTCGACGCACCTCTACTTCAGCATGGTCACCTGGACGACCCTGGGCTTCGGTGACTTCAAGCCGGAGGTCGCCTCGCGCGTCTGGGCCGCGGTCGAGGGCCTGTGCGGCTACGTGTTCCTCGGCCTGTTCCTGTTGATCCTGCCGAGCCTGCTCGCACCGCGTGCGGCGCCAGAGGAATCCGACGGCTCGACCTCGCCCGGCTCCTCCGAGTCGTCCGCCTGATCGGCCGAGAGGTCGCGAAAGCGGCGAGCTTCGAGCTGCTCCTGGAACACGACCACGTCGGGGAACCGGCGCGCGAGCTGGGCGGTGACCTTCTGGAGCTCTCGGGGCGGAACGTGGCAGGCGATCAGCTTCGCGGGACGGAAGTGACGCTCGACGATGCGCCGGCCGTTCGCGTCCAGGAAGTACCAGTAGGGCACGAAGACCACGTCGATGCCGCGCTCCCCGAGCCCGTAGGCGGCGTAGACCTCCTCGTTCATCGCCGCGTCCCCGACGTGCAGGGCACGAACGCCGCCGAGCTCGATCACGTGCCCCAGGTTCCCGAAGGCGTCTCTTCCCTGGTCCACGTGCGAGAGCGGGAAGAAGGTGATCGTCGCGCGTTCGTGCGTGCGCCGCGACTCTTCACCGACGTCCGGGTAGACCGCCTCGATCGCGTCGAGGTTCAGACGCTCGGTCGCTTCCGACTCGGTCTCCCACAGACCGTCGATCACCGCGTTCGAGCTCCACAGCCGCGTTCGGGGAGAAGCCGCCAGGAACCGCTGCGCCGCGCGTGCCTGGAAGTGATCGCGATGAACGTGGCTGACGAGCGCCAGGTCGACGTTCGCGAACGGCCCCGAGGCGGTGACGAGCTGCTCGCGCAGCTCCTCCTCGAGGGCCGCGTAGATCGAGTAGGGCTCCGTGACGAACGCGTCGATCACGATGCGGGTGTCGCCGTGTTCGAGCAGGAACCCCTCGTTGGCCAGCGCACGGACGAGCAGTCCGTCCGCGGGGTCCTCGTTCCTCGACGGCGCGTCCTCCTGCAGCGGCAGGCAGGTCAGCAGCGAGAGCGTCAGGCTCGTCAGCATCGGGTGTCCTCCTCCGTCCCGGGTCGCTGAGCCCGGAAGTGGGCGCGACCTCCGGCTTCAGCGTACCGCAGCTCGCTCCAGCGTGAAGCACACGCACTTCCCGCGCCGGACACGCGCGTACACGAAGTCCGTGGACGTGAAGCGGAGGTTCAGGAAGGGGCGGTCGCGCAGGGACTCGGGGATCGCGAAGCGCGCGTCGATCGCGGCGTCCCCGGCGAGCTCCAGACGGCCGACCTCGAGCCCTTCGAGCGAGACCCGGACCTCGCCGGTCAGCTCCGGTCGTCCCAGCCGCGCCCCCTCGACCGACAGCTCGGTCGCGTTCTCGTTGCGCAGCACGAGCGAGGCGTAGGGCGCCACCAGCCCGTCCTCGTCCAGACCTCCGTAGATCTGAGCGACGTCGCGCTCGTCGAGGCGCGAGAGGTCGACCGTGGACCGCAGGACGAGCTCGGGGCGGGGTGCGGCGCCCCTGGCTCCCTGCCGTCCTCGTTCGAGCAGCGCGGAGCTCGCTTCCAGTGGTGCGAGCGCGAGCGTCTCGAGCACGGCACTCGCCTCGATCCAGGACTCGATCAAGCGCGCGACCGCGCGATGCCCGCGCTCGTTCCAGTGCGGGTCGCGGCGCGAGTTGACGTTCTCGCGGTCCGCGCTGAAGGAGGCCGGCAGCCAGAGTCGCTGTTCCTCGCGGGTGACCGCCTCCAGGAACGGCCGCAGCACCGGGTTGAACTCCTCCCAGGCGCCGAGGTGGACGTACTGGCCCCCGATTCCCTCCACGGCCTGCGCGAGCTGCGCGATCTCCGCGGCGAGGTCCTCGTAGCGGCCTCGACCCTCGGCGTCGAGAGCGTGGGGGAGGTGGTTGCGCGCCGGCTTGGAGACCAGCCCGCGGTCCGCGCGCGCGGACACGAGTCCGTTGGCGCGGTCGCGGACCTGCGGGCTGTAGCCGGCGACGGATCCGAACCCGCGCAGCCCCTTGGTGTCGTCCAGGTCGTTCGTGACCGTCACGTGGACGACCAGGTCGGGCTGCAGGAGGGACAGCTGCCGCCGCAGGTAGGCGGACGCGGCGCGGACGTTCCAGCTCGCGATCGCGAGGTGCAGGACCTCGACCTCGTCCGCGCTCGTCTTGCGCTCGCGCAGGGACGACTCGAGGAACACGCCCAGCCTGCGGTCGGCGGGGACGCCGTAGCCGAACACGTAGGAGTCCCCCAGGAGCACGATGCGTACGGTTTCCTCGGGCTTGCGCAGGCCGTATTCGCGCTCGCGCATGCCGAACGAGTTGGAGGAGATCGAGGCGCCCGCGTAGTCCCGGTCCTCGATCTCGGGCTGCAGGATGCGACCGACGTCCGGGTCCTGGTGAGAGTCCCACACTCCCGCGCCGGTGGACACGAGCGTGCGCAGGGCCTCCTCGCGCAGGGCCTCGTCGCCCAGCAGTGGCTGGTCGGGCGCGGGCGTCCGTCCTTCCCGCGTGAGGGTCCACGCGAGCGCCGCTGTCAGGGCCAGCACGAGGCCGAAGAGGACGGCGGCGAGGCGCGCGAGCCAGCTCCTCTCGTGCGTCATCGAGGATCCGACTCGAAGAACGCGTCCGTTCGATCGGCTCGGCCCGCGGTCCACTTCGAGACGACGACGAGCGCGATCACGTTCGCCACCAGGCCGTAGAGCCCGGCGTGGACGGCGAAGGGACGCAGCGAGCCGCCGTCGATCAGCATCAGGCCGTTCACGGCGATGCCGCACAGGACGCCGGCGAGTACGCCGGGGCCGGTCGCGCGCCGCCAGTACAGGGTCGCGAGCGCCACCGGCGCGAACTGGACGACCGGCCCGTAGGCGTAGATCAGGAGCACGTCGAGCGCGCTCTCCGCGAACACCGCGATGCAGTAGCCGGCGACGACCACGCCCACGACGGCGAACCGGATCCAGAAGCGTTCGCGGCTTGCGCTCAGGTCGACCCCGAACGTGCGCACCACGCCGTCCCGCACGAGGATCGACGCACAGGCGTGTGCGATCGCGTCCCCCGACGACATCGACGCCGCCAGCGCGCCGGCACAGAACAGGCCGACGACGACCGCCGGGATCTCCGGCGTGTTGAGCAGCATGTGCGGGAGGATCTGATCGGGCGAGGCCGGCGCGCTCGAGAACAGCACTCCGGCGAAGCCCACGATCAAGAGCGGCACCAGGAAGAGCTGGAACGTCGGGTAGAGCATCACGGTCCGCCGCAGGGTCGCGTCGCTCTTGGCCGTGAAGGCCTTCATGAACAGGTGCGGCCAGAACGAGAAGCCGATCATGCTCACGAGGATGGTCGAGTGGAACTCGCTCAGGGTCCAGGGCTGCTCGCCGCCCCTGGTGAAGCCCGGGACGCGCAGGTGGTCGGGTCGCTCCTCGGCGATGCGGCGGAACATCTCCCCGACGCCGTCGTACAGGAGGTTCGGCAGCGTCAGGCCCAGCGCCCAGGCGAGCACCATCATGAACACGCCCTGCAGCGTGTTCGTCCAGCCGACGCCGAGCACGCCGCTCGACAGCACGTAGGTCAGCACGACGGCGTAGGTGATCGCGGCGCCGACCTCCTGGCTCAGCGCTCCGTTGGTCGCAGCGGACAGGATGTACCCGGCGCCCTTCATCTGGATGCCGAGGTACGGCACGAAGGCGAGCGTGCTCACGAGCGCGAGGACGCCGGCAAGCGCCGGCAGCCGGAAGCGGTGCTCGATCATCTCGCCCTGGGTCACGAAGCCGAACTTGCGACCGAGCTGCGCCGCGCGGGGTCCGACGAAGTAGAACGGCACGAAGCCGAGCGTGCCGAAGGCCAGGATGTAGAAGACCGACGCACCGCGGTCGTAGGCGCGACCGGGGGCCCCGAGGAACGCGAAGGCGCTGAAGATCGTGGCTCCGGTGATGAAGTACATCATCACCGTCCCCAGCGTGCGGTCGCCGGCGACGTAGCCGGCGGCGGAGTCCGTCGTCTTCCCGCCCGCGCGCATCCCGACGAACAGGGAGAGCGCGAGGTAGAGGCCGATGACGACGACGACGACGGTGGAGACGGGCTCCGTCGCCGCTTCGCCCGCGGCGGCCTGCAGCGTCATTCCCGACCTCCGCCGACGACGGTGTGGTAGGCCGCCAGGACGAAGAAGGTCAGGACCGACCAGCCCGCGTACCAGGCGAGGGAGAACGGCAGCCCCAGCACGAACGGTTCGATGCGCGTGCCGGCCCAGACGGACCCGGGCCAGGTCAGCGCGCCCAGGCAGACCACCACGTAGAGGGCGAGCAGGAGGTTGGGCAGCCGGTGGTTCGCACGCATCGGAGCCGCGGATGGTAGCGCATCCGACCGAGCGGCGACGAGGGGGTCAGCCGTTCAGCGTCTCGCGCGCCTCGCGCAGTCCCGGTGCCTCGAACCCGACCTGGCTGGCAGCCACGCGCGCGAGCGCG
The DNA here is from genome assembly GCA_964509445.1 of uncultured Planctomycetaceae bacterium. Taxonomy (GTDB): domain Bacteria; phylum Planctomycetota; class UBA1135; order UBA1135; genus CAZDYS01. Next base: position 2,687 of record CAZDYS010000010.1, on the reverse strand, counting down.
ATCAGGTGTCGCCAGCGGTGCCGTGGGCGGGAGCTCGCGAAGTCCTCGCGCACGGTGCGGTAGTACTTCTCGGCGTGCAGCGCCCCGTCGGCCTCCAGGGAGGCGTTCAAGAGGACCGCGAACAACGCCTCGGGGTCCATGTCCTTCTGCTGGGCGCTCGCCACCGCCGCGGCGGCCTTCGCCTGGTCGTTCTGCTCGAGGGCGCTGCGCAGGGCACGGACGAGCTGCTCGGGCTTGCAGCGCTCGTAGGCGTCCATCTCCTGTGCGTAGGGGAAGGGCGCCGTGCCCACCCGGTGGGACTGCCCGGCCGTGTGGTAGGCACCGGCGATCAGGTTGGCGGCCGCGTTCGCCTCGTCCGAGACCGACGCCAGGTTGCGCCATGCGCGGGCCGCGTCCGACGCGTGGACGCCGACCGAGGCTCCGTGGACGCTGCCGCGGGGCTTGTCGCTCCCGTCCGCACTGGCCCGACCGGGGTCGTTCAGGAGCAGCGTGTTCGCCGCGAGCGTCAGGGCCTCTCCCGCGTCCTCGTGGTTCCAGCCGGCGCCAAGCGCGTCGGCCATCGCCGCGGCGGCGTCGTCCGCGTCCGCGGCGAAGATCGTCGCCGCGAGCTCGCCGAGCTCGTCGTCTCCGACGGGTCGATCCTGCTTTCCACCGCGCTCGAGCCCGGCGCCCGCGATCAGGCCGGGCAGCAGCGTCCGCAGCGGGGGGTTGGGGCGTCCTCGATCGATGCGGCGACCCTCGGCGTCGACGAACCAGCGCAGCGACTGACGAAGCAGCGTCTCGGCGTGCTCCTCGCCCGTCAGCTGGAGTGCGTCCCAGGAGCGCCAGGTCAGGACGATGCGGTGGACGTCGAGCGTCTCCCGCAGGATCGTCTGGACGTCGTGCAGCCCGGCCGTCGCGCTCCCGGCACAGCGCCCATGGAACGCTCGCTCCATGCGCGCCACGTCGCGCTCGCGCAGTCCCTCCTGGAGCTCGGCTCGGACGTCCTCCTCGGAGAGCAGGGGCGTGGACTCGAGCTCCAGGAGCGCGTCGTTGCGTCCCCCCGTGGCTTCGATGCGGCGCGCCTGTCGATGGATCACCTTGAGGACCGGGAGCCAGCGCTCCTCGCCCTCGAGCTCGCGCGCCATCTCGAAGGCGGGCAGCAGCGCCATCTGGCAGTGGTAGCCCTCGTAGTCGTGTCCGCCGAAGGCGCGTGCGTTCGCGAGGCACGCGGCGGCCACCAGGTCCTCGAGCGCGAGCCCTCGTCGCAGGCGTTCGATCAGCTGCTGCTGGAGGCGATCGGCCGGTACCTCCTGGAGGACCCCCGCGAGCGCGTCGAAGCGCCCGAGCCCGAGTCGATCGCTCTCCTCCTGGGAGAGTCCCCGGAGAACGTCCGCGCCGGCGGGGAACGCGAGCAGGCTTCCGAGGGTCCCGAGGAACGTGCGGCGGGTGGTCTGGGTCATGGAGGTTCTCTGTGGAGCAAGGCGAACGCCCTGCTCGCCGTTCGAGTCTACCGCCTCCGGCGCGACGCGCGTGCAGGGGGAGCCTCGGGCTCCTGCCGGTCGGCCGAGGACGCGGGAGAGCGCTGGGCCCGAAACGGAGAAGGGCCGGCACGCGGGGAGCGTGCCGACCCCTCGGTCTCCCGTTGCCCCCGCGGGGGGCGGGACGAGTCTCTACTGTCCGGCGCCTTCCTCGCGCTGGGCCTCTTCGCGCGCCTTGCGCATCGGGTTCGAGCCCCCGCCACGCCGGCGGTTCGGCTGGATCTGGATGCGCTCCTCGATCGGGAGACGCGGGAAGCGGTTGTCCCACAGGTCGATGTCCGCGGTCTCGAGGTGCGGGTCGAGCACGACGCTGTCGATCGTCTTCTCCGTCATGATCATCTTCGCGACGCTGCTCGGGCTCTTGCGCCACACTTCGGCCGCCACGCGGAACTCCTCGGTCGTGCCGTCGGTGTAGCGCGCCTCGAGGATGACGGGCATCACCAGTCCGCCCTCGTTGACGATGTCGACGACGTAGAAGTTGAGGTCGAGCCCGAGCACCTTCAGCTGCTGCTCGTCGAGGCTCTCCACGTACTCCTCGAACGCCCTGCGGTCGGCGGGGGTCACGTCGAGCTCGTCGAACGAGTTGTAGAAGTCCGCCAGGGCCGGGTTCGCCTCGAGGCGCTTGGGCAGGGCCGCGTTGCGCCGCATGCCGAGCGTCACGGGCTCGTCTTCGCGCTTCGCCTTGGCCAGCGGCTTCTCGACGTCCGGGTTGCGCGTGTCGATGCGGTAGTGCCGCAGGGTCTCGATCGCGAGGTCGGTGTGGTCCGTGCTGTAGAACCAGCCGCGCCAGAACCAGTCGAGGTCGACGGCCGAGGAGTCCTCCATCGTGCGGAACAGATCGGCCGGCATCGGGCGCTTGAACATCCAGCGCTGCGAGTAGTTCTTGAACGAGAAGTCGAAGAGCTCGCGGCCCATCACGGTCTCACGCAGGACGTTGAGCGCGGTGGCGGGCTTCGAGTAGGCGTTCGCGCCGAACTGCAGGATCGACTCCGAGTTCGTCATGATCGGCACCTGGTTGTCGCTCGACATGTAGCCGACGATGTCCTGCGGCTCGCCGCGGCGCGAGGGATAGCTCTCCTCCCACTCCTGCTCGGCCAGGTACTGCACGAAGGTGTTCAGGCCCTCGTCCATCCAGGTCCACTGGCGCTCGTCCGAGTTGACGATCAT
>CAZDYS010000009.1:4578-23957 GCA_964509445.1 uncultured Planctomycetaceae bacterium | reverse complement strand
GCCGAGGCCCTGGTCGCCAACCTCGCCGAGAGCGACTTCTCGGGCCGCGTACGGAGCGTGCGCGCCGCGGACTCCTTCGTCCCGCTCGGATCGTCCACGGCTTGCGTCCTGCTCGGCGTGGACGACGTCGTCGCGGGAGCCCGGGAGGTGACGGCATGAGCCGCGCGGTCCTGCTCTGCCCCGGCCGGGGCTCCTACACCGAGGCGAGCCTGGGCTCGCTCCCGACCGACGACGAGCTCGTCCAGCGGGCCGAGGCGGTCCGCCAGGAGTACGACCTCGAGAGCCTCGCCGCCCTGGACGGCGCGGCCAAGTTCGAGCCGGCTCGGCACCTGAAGCCCGAGAACGTCTCGGCGCTGATCTACGTCGTCTCGATGCTGGACGGGCGCCGAGCGCGCGCCGAGCACGAGGTCGTCGCGATCGGCGGGAACTCGATGGGCTGGTACACGGCGCTCGCCATGAGCGGGGCGCTGAGCTTCGAGGACGGGTTCCGGCTCGTCCAGGAAATGGCGCTCCTGCAGGCCGAGGTCGGCGGAGGTGGACAGGTGATCTATCCCGTCGTCGGCGACGACTGGCGTCGGGACGAGGAGCGGGTCGCTCACGTGAAGCGGATGGTCGCCGGGGATCCGGAGCTGTTCGACTCGATCCGGCTCGGTGGCTACGAGGTCCTCGCCGGTTCCCCCGCCGGGGTCAGCACGCTCCTGCGCGACCTGCCCAAGGTGAAGCTCGGGAAGGTCACCTATCCGTTCCGGCTGGCGCAACACGGGCCGTACCACACGCCGCTCGTGCACGCGGTGTCGGAGCGCGCGCACTTCCGGCTCGCGGCGCTCACGTTCGAGCGCCCCGAGGTCACGCTCATCGACGGCCGCGGCCTGCGCTTCACGCCCTGGTCGGCGGATCTCGCCGAGATGCGCGCCTACACGCTCGGCGCCCAGGTCGACACGCCCTACGACTTCACCGCGAGCGTCCGGGTCGCGCTGCACGAGTACGCCCCCGACCACCTCGTGCTGCCCGGACCGGGGAACACGCTCGGCGGCGTCTGCGGTCAGATCCTGATCGAGCTCGGCTGGCGCGGGATCGACTCGCGCGCGGCGTTCGACGAGGTCCAGGCCTCGGACGCCCCGATGATCGTGTCGATGCGCCGCTGAAACGCGCTTCCTGACGGCCCGCGCTTGGGTTCGGAGGCGCCTCACGAGTAGCATGCGGCCCTCGCTTCCCACCGGAGAAGAACCCATGGCAGAAAAGAAGAGCAAGCTCCCCAAGATCCTCGCCATCCTCGGATGCGCGGTCCTCCTGTCGATCGGCGGCTGTGTCGCGTGCGTCGGCGGCCTCGCCTACTTCGGCGCCGGCGAGATGGAGAAGGAGTTCTGCCGCATGCTCGGCGAGAACGAGACCGTCCTCGCGCAGATCGGCCCCGGGCCGACCTGCGACATGAACTTCATGGACTTCGCCAAGGTCGAGGAGACCGGCTACATCGAGATCGCGATCACCGGGCCCAACGGCTCCGGCGTGGTGCGCCTCGAGATCGACCCCAACAACCCGGAGGAGGCCTCCGGCGGGACGCTGATCCTGGACAGCGGCGAGTCCTTCGACCTCGGCACCATCGACAGCGCGATGGGCGTGCCCGACCGCGTCGAGGTCCCCGAGATGGAAGCGCCGGCCGAGGGCGAGTAGCCGTTCCTCAGCGCTGCACGATCGCGGCGACGCCGGCCACCAGCCGGTCGATCTCGTCCGCGGTCGTGTAGCACGCGCAGCCGGCGCGCACGAGGCCGTCGGCCGGCACGCGCAGCGCCTCGACGACGGTCGTCCCGTAGAAGTCCCCGTCGGAGACGAACACTCCGTGCTCCTCGGCGAGCCGCGTCGCCACGCGGTCCGAGGGGACGGAGTTCACGCGGAACCCGAGCGTCGAGGTGCGCGGCTCCCCGGGAGCCGGCCCGAAGAGCGTCACGCCGTCGATCGCGGCCAGACCGTTCCAGAGCCGGGTGATCAGCTCCTCGTGACGCTCGTGGAGCGCCGCGAAGGCGGTCTCGAGACGGGCGCGACGAGGACCGTCCTCCCCCGCCAGCCCCGCCAGGAAGTCGACCGCGGCGGCGGCGCCGACGATGCCCTCGTGGTTGAGGGTGCCGGTCTCCAGCCGCTCCGGACACGCGTCCGAGGCGGGCGGTAGCTTCGGGACGTCGAGCGCCTCGATGCGGTCGCGCCGGCCGTAGAGCACGCCGACGTGCGGTCCGTAGAACTTGTAGGCGGAGCAGGCCAGGAAGTCGCAGCCGAGCGCGTGCACGTCGACCAGCGTGTGCGGCACGTGGTGCACCGCGTCCACGAAGGAGAGCGCGCCGACCGACCGCGCGAGCTCGACGGCGCGCGCCACGTCGTTGACCGTTCCGAGCACGTTCGACGCCGCGCCGATGGCGACGAGCTTCGTGTTCGGGCCGACCAGCCCCTCGAACGCGTCCCAGTCGAGCGTCCCGGTCGCGGCGATCATCGGCACGGTGCGCACGGTGACTCCGCGCTCCTGGGCCAGCCGCATCCAGGGCGCGACGTTGGCCTGGTGGTCGAGCTGCGTCACGACCAGCTCGTCGCCCGCGCCCCACTCCGCGGAGAGCGCGCGCGCGAGGTGCATCGTGAGCGTCGTCATGTTCGCACCGAAAGCGATCTCCCCCGGATCGGCCCCGAGGAAGTCCGCGTAGGCCTCCCGCGCGGCGCGCAGCGCGTCGTCCGTCTCCGCGCTGGTCGGGAAGTTCCAGTGCGTGTTCGCGTTGTGGTGGAACAGGTAGTCCGTCATCGCCTCGGCCACGCGGCGCGGCACCTGGGTCCCGCCGGGGCCGTCGAAGTAGGCGGCCGGTCGGCCGGCTTCGACGCGCTCGAGCGCCGGGAACTGCGCGCGGATCGCTTCGGTGGAGAGGACGGACGAGGTGTGCGCGGGATCGGTGGTGGTCATGCGGCTCGCTGGAGGGTGGCCGCGCATCCTATGCGATGCCCGCGCTCAGCGAACCCGCCGAGAGCCCCCGGAGGACTCCCCCGGAGGATCGTCCGCACCGCCGGCGTCCGCGGGGCGTGCCTCGGGCGGCTCCGCGCGGCCGGACACCTCGGCGAGGGAGCGCGTCTTGCCCTCCACCGTGAGCGCCCCCGTCAGCTTCGTGCGCGGATCGACCCGGACACCCCCGTTGCGCGGGCTGACCAGCGCGCCGTTCTGCAGCGGATCGAGAGCGAGAGCGGGCCAGGCGCCGCCCGAGCGGATCTCGTTCACGCCCTCGAGGTCAACCAGGGCGCAGCCTCCGATCGACACCACCGGACGGTCTCCGCAACCGTCGGCGAACAGGAACCGGTTGCCGCGCAGCACGAGTCGCCCGTTGGCGCCCGCGCGCTTCTCCTGCCACGCCACCAGGGCCCCCGTACCGTAGGGATCGCCGGGCCGCGTCAGCTTCGCGAAGGCCGGAGCGAACCCGGCCCGGTACACGTTGTTCTCGAGCAGGATCGTGCCCTGCAGGCTGCCGGCGAAGGTGAACGCCGAGCCGCCCTTGAAGCCGTCGCCGCGCGCCACGCAGGCGTCGCGCACGTCACAGTCGCGGATCGTGATGTCGCCGGTGCCCGGCCTTCCTTCGCCGGTGCGCGCGGTGAACTGGCAGAAGGTCCGCCCGAGGCCGAAGGCCTGCACGTTCTCGATCAGGACCGAGCCACGGTGGTTCTGGATGTAGAACGCGTGCTCCTTCTCGATGTTCTGGATGCGCGCCGGAGCGGTGACCCCCACGAAGCGGAACTCCGCGACGCTGTGCGCGGAGATGCCCCACTTCGACTTCCCGCCGCGACCGATCGTGTGGTCGTAGGTCCCGAGGATGTGGCAGTCCTCGAAGGAGTAGCCGCGGTGCACCGCGCCGCTCTGGCGAAAGAACAGGACCCCGGACCGCTGCCCCGGGACGATGGTCAGACCGTGGAAGGTGATGTAGCCGTTGCGGTTGCGCTGGTCGATGCCGATCGCGTCCCCACCCGTGCCGACGATCCGCGTGAACCCGCCGCCGGTCACGAAGATGGGGAGCCCCGGCTGTCCTCCGGAGGTCTTCGAGTCGTTCGGGGACCCGTTGTCCATGCCGATGGTGAACGGCGGATAGTCCCCCGCGTCCAGGTGCACGAAGGACCCCGGACCGGCCTCCTCCAGCGCGCGCGCGAGCGGGTTGTCCACCGTGCGCACGTCCTCGCCGGCGACCTCGATGGTCGTCGGCGTACAGCGGATCCAGGCGGGGATCCCGCGTTCCGGAGCCGCGTCTCCGGGCCCCGGTCCGAGGGAGGCCGCGGCCTGCAGGAGGAGCGCACACAGCATGGGCCCACCCTAACCGAAGGCGGCGAGGGCGCCGAAAGCAGCCCGACGGGGCCTTCGTGACCTGCGAGAACGCGCCGGAGGGCCGCCGGCTACCGGTGGGCTAAGTGGATCCGGCGAAACGGTCGATAGGCGAGCAGCGGTCCTCCGCGTCCCCACTCTCGACAACGAAGGAAGAGAACATGTCCCGACTGCTCCCGCTCGCGCTCGCTCTCGGTCTCCTGGGCTCCTGCGCCTCGCCGCCCGTCGTCCACGACGGCGTCGAGGTGGTCGTCCTGCGCGGCCACCGCCACTCCCGCTACTGCGGCCACTACGAGCACGAGAACAGCTGGTACTACGTCCGCGGTCACAAGCACGGCGCACGCTGCGGCCACAAGCTCATCGACGGCATGTGGCGCATCAAGGAGTAGGGAGCGGCCCGCAGGACGGGCCCTCGCCTCAGGCGCGCTCCACCTGGACGCGCGCGTCGTTGAAGCACGCTCCGTCCCCGAGATCCGCCTGGGTCGCGGGGCAGAGCGTGTTCGACGTGTTGCCGCTCTCGGTGTTGTGGTCCCAGATCCCCTTGGGGAGGAACACGACGCCGGGGCGCTGGTCCGCGTCCACGTGAGCGTGCGTCACGACCTCGCCGAGCTCGTTGAACACGCGCACCCGGTCCCTCTCGGAGATCCCGCGCGCGCGCGCATCGGCCTCGCAGAGGCCGAGCGGCGTCGGACCTCGGTGGAGCTGCCCGAAGGTCGAGCTGACCGTTCGCTCGGTCGCGGGGGAGATCAGGGCGAGCGGGTACTGCTCCGTCGCCGGGTCCGAGCGATAGGCGTACAGCCCCTCGGGCGCTTCCTCGTCCAGCTCCTCGGGGACGAGGTGGATCTTGCGGTCGGGAGTGTTCGGGAAGAGGTCGACGAACTGCACCGGTCGGGTGCCGATGGGCGGCTCGGCGATCCCGCGCTCGTTCAGCTCGGCGATCTGCTCGGGGACGAGTGCGCGCTCGACCATCTCGATCGGGGAGTCGGTGTCGCCGTCTTCCCAGACGCCCAGCCGCTTGGCGAGCTCGGCGAACACCTCGTAGTTCGGGCGCGACTCGCCGAACGGCTCCGCGGCGGGCGGAGCGTACTGCAGCGTCATCGATCCGTAGCCGCTGGAGAGCTCGTGGTGCTCGAGGAACGTGGTCGCCGGCAGCACGACGTCCGCGTAGCGCGCGGTATCCGTCAGGACGGCGTCGAAGACGACGGTGAACAGATCCTCGCGCTGGAGGCCACGCCGGATCTCCGCCTGCTCCGAGACGGTCGTCAGCGGGTTCGCGTTGTAGACGAACAGGACGTCGACGGACGGATCGTCGAGCTCGTTCAGCGCCCAGCCCAGGCGGTTCATGTCGATCGTGCGCGCGGTCTCGCCGGGGGACCCCTTCACGTCCACGCGCGGCCGGAACAGGAACGCGCGCGAGTTGCTCATCGTGTAGCCCCCGCCGCGAGGCCCGAACTTGCCGGCGACGGCCGGCAGCGCGAGCACCGCCGCGACGCCGGACCCACCGTTGCGGTTGCGCTCGAGCCCCCAGCCGCAGCGCACCAGGGCCGGATCGGCGTCGGCGTACCAGCGCACGGCGGTCTCGATGTCCTGCGCGGCGACGCCGCACACCTCGGCCGCCCGCTCCAGGGACCAGGCCGAAGCGCGACGGCGGAACTCCTCGACTCCGGTCGCGTGCTCGGCGAGGAAGGCGAGGTCCGCCCGGTCGTTCTCGAACAGCCAGTTCGCCATGGCCAGCGCGAGCACGACGTCGGTACCGGGCCGAGGCGCCAGGTGCAGGTCGGCCGCCTTCGCCGCCTTCGTCCGCCGCGGGTCGACGACGACCAGCTTCGTGCCGCCACCCTGCGCCTTCTTCAGATGGGGCGCGAGGTGGATGTTGCTCGCGTGCGGGTTGGCGCCCCACAGGAGCACCGTCTCCGCGTGCACGTAGTCCTCGAAGGCCGTCCCGAGCATCTTCCCGTAGAGCCCGCTCGCCGCGCGCCCGGTCGGCACGGCGCAGAGCGTGAACGCGATGTTCGTCGCGCCGAGGCGTGAGAACAGCAGCGTGTCGGTCGAGTCCTCGGTCAGGACGCCGTTCGAGCCGCCGTAGTGGTACGGCAGGATGGACTCGCCCCCCTTGCGGTCCCGCGCCTCGGCCAGCTTGCCCGCGACGAGCTCGAGCGCCTCGTCCCAGCTCGCGGCGCGAAAGCGCGGCTCGCCCTTGGGAGCCCCGGGCTCACGGATCAGCGGCGTGGCGACCCGCTCCTCGCAGTACATGTGGTCCGCGAAGTGGCGGACCTTGCTGCAGATGAACCCGGCCGTGAGGGCGTTGCGGTGCGAGCCGGTCACGCTCGTCACGCGCCCGTCCTGGACCTCGACCTCCAGGCTGCAGTTGTCCGGGCAGTCGAGCGGGCAAGCGGATTCGATCGGCGGCATCTACTCCTCCAGGTAGGGCGTGGGCGGGGCGGTCGTCAGCTCGCGCGGGAGCCGCGTGGCGGACAGCGACTCCAGGAACTCGACGAGATCGGCGAGCTCGCGCTCGTCGAGGTTGAGCGGAACGAGGAGCTTCTCCCCCGCCTTGCGCGGGGCCGCGTCCTCGAGCGTGTTGTAGAAGGCGACCACCTCCTCGAGCGTGTCGAAGCGGCCGTCGTGCATGTAGGGCGCGGTGAAGCGCGCGTTGCGCAGGGACGGGGTCTTGAACTCGCGGACGGTGTGCGCGTCGAGCCGCAGGTAGCCGACCTTCACCTCCGCCTCGCCGGTCGGATCGTCGGAGAAGGGACCGATGCCGTTGAACGGGTCGACGGTCACTTCCTGGATCCCGAGGTAGCGGCCGAGGTCGGGTCCCTCCGGCGGGTCCCCGTCGAGACGCGTGTCGTGAAACTCGCGGTCCGTGAAGTTGGGGCCGAAGTGGCAGAAGTGGCAGCGCGCCTTTCCGAGGAAGAGCCGCAGTCCGCGCTTCGCGGAGTCCGTGATCGAGCGCTGGTCGACGGCCTTCCCCTCGCGCAGGCCGCGCACGTAGGCGTCGAACGGAGCCTCGGGCGTGACGAGCTTGCGCTCGTAGGCCGCGATGGCCTTGCCGACGTTGGAGAACACGCGGTTGACGAGCTCCCGGTCTTCGCTCTGCATCTCCCGCCAGGCCTGCCCACGCTCGCTCTCGATGTCGAACACGGGCTGCGCGGCGGCCGGGAAGCGCGTCGCGTCGGAGACGTCCGGCAGCGGACCGAAGGTGTTCTCGTAGCCGCGCCGGTAGCCGGGGTCGGAGGCGATCTTGTGCACGACCTCCATGCGCGACAGGTCGTGCTCGAGCGGATCCTCGAGCGGCGCGAGCGCTTGCGCCCAGAGGGTGTCGCGCCGCCCGTCCCAGAAGAACCAGCGGTTGTGAGCGACGTTCCACAGGCTCATCGTGTTGCGCCGCACGACGTCGATCCCGACCCCGCGGCGCTTGCCGTCCGTGAAGCTCTTCTCGGGGACGTGACAGGTCGCGCAGGAGACCGTGCCGGTCCGCGAGAAGCCCGTGTCGTAGAAGATCGCCTGCCCGAGGCGAGCCGCGTGCTCGTTCTCGTAGACCGCGTTGGTCGGGTCCGGCGGCGGCGCGGGGAGCGGCGAGAGCTCGAGCATCCCGTCGACCTCGTCGGTCGTGAAGTCGACCGAGCCGATCCAGACGCGCGGATCGCGCTGAGGCTCGTCGGTGGCGGCGGGCTCCTGGAGGAGCGGGACGGCGACCAGGCCGAGGACGAGAGCGGCGCTCATGCCCTCATTCTACCCGCTGGACAGGGCCTTTCCCTCGCGCGGAGACGGGCCGCGCCGCGCCCGCGTCAGAGATCGAGCGTGTACTCGGCGCGCTCGGACAGGTGGTTCACGATCAGGTCGACGTAGACCTCCCAGTGCCCGCCCATGTGGAAGAGCATTCCGCGTACGCGGTAGCTGCCGTCCCCGTTGTCCGTGGAGCGCGGTCGCCGGATCATCCCGTGTCCGTGGTCGGGCATCCACGCGTCGACCGCGACGATGGCTCCGGTCACCGGTCGCGGCTCCTCGCCGGCCACGTTCTCGAAGACCCAGACGTCGAGCTCGAAGTGCTCGTTCTTGGGGACCGGTCCTCCGACCGGACGCCAGTGCACGGTGTAGGTCCCGGCGCGACTGACGGCGGTGCGCACGCCCTCCTGCTCCCACGGGGCGCGCTCGGGGACGTCGCCCGCGGGTTCCGGCTGGACTTCGGGCTCGACCTCCGTCGCCTCGGGCGTCGCGGGCGCCCCCTCCGGCGGCGGGAGCGGATCGGACGGCTCGGGGACCGGCTCCGGCCGGACCTCGGGCGCACCACAGCCGAACAGGAAGAGGACCGCGCAGAGGATCGGGAGTCGCATCGCCCGGGAGTATAGGCCAGCCGCGGGGGAAGCGAACGGGCGTCGCGCCCGGTCCCCGTTGCGGTTTCCTCGCCCTCCGCGCAAGCTGGAGCCCGGGGCTCGCGACCGTCGCGAGCCACCGGTTCTCTCGAGCTCGGTTCGCCGAGCCAGCTGATCGAAGGAGGTGCGCTGATGAAGCCGACGACTCTGGTCGCCGCTGCCGATCGCGCACCCGTCCTCGCCTAGCGCCGCCTTCCGAAAGGTGGCGCCGCGCGGGGTCGGGGTGCGCTCCCGACCGTGCCCGCGTTGCCGGAGGCAACCGCGGGTCTGCTCGCTCGTGTCCACCACGAGCTCCGCACGGAACCCCCTCGCCATCGATGGACGATGGCACATCGGCGATGACCCACGAGAAGAACCAGAGGAACAAGGAACATCGAGACGAGCTGGTGGAGCGCTACCTGCGCGGCGCCTCTCGTCAGGAGAAGAGGAAGCGCAACCGGGCTCGCGGCCGCTCCGAAGGCCGTGGCCTGCGCGACGACCAGGAGGACGGCTTCGAGGACGAGGAGGCCCTCGCCCCGCGTCCGGCACGCTCCGCGAGGAAGCGCGACCGCAGAGCCCGGGAGGAAGCCCCCCGGAAACGGGCGGGCGAGTCCGCGACGGTCCTCGCCGTCGCGCGCACCGCGATCACCCTGCTCGTCGACGGAGAGAAGGTCCCGACGCCGCTCTCCGGCGGGCTGCAGGGAACGGTGCTCGCGATCGGAGACGAGGTCCGGATCGAGCGCCGCGCGTCGGGCCCGCCGCGCCTGCTCGAGCGCGGCGAGCGCAGGACCGTGCTGACGCGGCCGGACCCCGGCAACCGCCACCGCGAGCTCGTGATCGCCGCCAACGTCGACGTCGGCGTCGTCACCTGCTCGGCGAGGGAACCCGCGTTCCGGCCGGCGCTCGTGGACCGCTACCTGATCGCGCTCGAGCGGGGCGGGGTCGAGGCGCTCCTGTGCGTCAGCAAGGCGGACCTGCTCGACGCGCACGAACGCGAGGCTCTGGAGGAGGAGCTCGCGCCCTACCGCGAGCTCGGGGTGCGGACGGTGTGCTGCTCCACGCGGACGGAGGCCGGGCTGGAGGAGCTGCGCGAAGCACTCGCCGGTCGCACCTCCGTGCTGGTCGGGCACTCCGGCGTCGGGAAGTCCTCGCTGGTGAACGCCCTGACGACGGCGGGCGCGGCCGCCGAGGGAGCGGTGCGCTCGTTCGACGGCAAGGGACGTCACACCACCACGGCGTCCTCGCTGCACGAGCTCGCCGGCGGAGGACGCCTGATCGACACGCCCGGCGTGCGCGCCTTCGGCCTCGCGGGCGTCACGGCGGACGACCTGCGCGCGTCCTTCCCGGGCTTCGCCCCGTTCCTCTCGGACTGCCGCTTCCGCGACTGCACCCACGAGGAGGAGCCGGACTGCGGGATCCGCGCGGCCGTGGCCGCGGGATCGCTGCCGGCCGTACGGTACGACGTCTACCTGCGGGTCCGTGCCTCGCTCCTGGAGGCGGAGCACCGCTCCTGAGCCGAGGAGGCGGGGGCGCGAGGTCTCCTTCGGAGGTCCGGAATCGTGTGCACTCGCGGCGACCGGGCAGCCGATAGACTCCTCGTCCCCCCGACCCCCTCCCCCTCTCTCGCCGGTTCCATGGCCAGCCACACGCCCGACAAGTACGCCCCGGTTCTGTCCCTCGAAGAGTTCCGTGCACTCCGCGACGAGCGGGGAGACGAACTCGGCGTGGTCGTCGCGACCTCCGGCGGCTACGACCCGATCCACCCGGGACACGTCACGTGCATCGTGGAGTCGCAGCAGTACGGCGACACCCTGGTCGTGATCGTGAACGGGGACGACTTCCTCCGGAACAAGAAGGGCAAGCCGTTCCAGGACATCGAGACGCGCGCCGCCATCGTGTCCGCGATCCGGGGCGTCGACTACGTGGTCAAGTTCGAGATCAAGAACGACTCCACGGTGACCGAAGCGCTGCGCGCCATCCGGCCGAAGTACTTCACGAAGGGAGGCGACCGGGTGAAGGGCAAGTCGCTGCCGCCCTCCGAGGAGGCGGTCTGCACCGAGTTCGACATCGAGATCATCGACGGCGTCGGCCGCGACAAGGTCTGGTCCAGCAGCGACTTCCTCGCCGAGTGGGGCGCGTTCTGGGCCGAGAAGAACGGCGGCTAGCGGGGAGCCGGCAGGAAACGCACGCGCAGCGGCGCCTGGACTCCCTCGAACCCGACCAGGTCGATCTCGCCCTGGACGACGAGTCCGTCCGGCGTGCCGCCTCGCAAGAGATAGACCCCCGGCGGCGCGGAGACGTCCGCGAAGAGGACGCCCGCCGGTGTCCGCATCACGCCGAAGTCCGTCCACACCTCCTGTCCCGCGGGCGTGACGAGCTGCAGCCACATGGAGGGCGGCGGATCTCCGCCGTCGACGCCCTCGAACTCGATGCGTCGGCGTCCCGCGCGCTGGAGGTCGACGGAGACGTAGGTCTCTTCCCCGGAGCGAACCCGGAACTCCACGCGCCGCTGCACGAGGAAGTCGCCGCCGACCCACAGGTAGTGCGTCCCGGGCGCGAGCGGCGTCGAGCGGAAGGACGCGCCGGTGCGCTCGACGCCGCCCGGACGCCCCCCCTCCTTCGAGAGCAGGCGGAAGCGGAGCCCGGACAGGAGCTCTTCCTCCACCGCGCCCACGAGGTCTCCGACCAGCACTCCGGAATCGGTCAGCGAGATGTCCCCGAGGTCCAGCTCCAGGCCATCGAGCACGGTGACCTCGTCGAGATGCCTCGTCGGGTGCTCCTCGGACCGCACCTCGACCGAGACCGGCCCCACCGGCACGTTCTCGATCGCGAAGAGGCCGGTCCCGGGGTCGATCGCGAACTCGCGCCAGATCTTGCGCTCCAGGTGCCAGACGCCGACCGTCGCCACCGGGACGGACACGCCGTCCACCGCGACGACGCGACCCCGTAGACGACCCGTCGCGTAGCTCCCGTCTCCGAGGACGAGCTCCAGGGGCTGCGCGCTCGCGACCACGTCCTGCACGATCCGTCGCGGGAACCCCTGCCAGCCCTCCGTGCCGTGGACCCAGACGGTGTAGCGCTCCTCGTCGTCCTCGACGGCGAGCGCGAACGCGCCGCTGGCGTCGGTGCGGAGGGAGTGGACGCGCTCCTCGGACGACCCCGCTCGCGCGCGGGCGACGACGGTGCAGTCCGCGACTCCTTGCCCCGCCGCGTCGAGTACCCGGCCGAAGATCCGCGCTCCGGCCACGAGGCGCGGCTCCCAGGTCGTCACCTCCCCCGCGACGATGTCGAGCTCCTCGCGCGCCTGCAGCCTCGAACGTTCCTGAACGGCGACGAAAGCCTGCGTCCCGGGAGGCAGGTCGCGGATCTCGAACCGGCCGTCGAGCTTGGTGTAGATCGTCGACTGCGCGAAGGCAGCGTGGCCGAGGTCGGTTCGGATCAGGATCCCCATGAGGCCGTTGCCGTCCTCGTCCAGCACGCGGCCGCGCAAGGTGCCCCCCGCGCGCAGCTCGAGCTCGACGTCCGCCGGAGCGTCTCCTACCAGCACGGTCGTGGAGGCGCTCGCGAAGCCACGGCGTCGCGCCTGCACGCGGACCTCGCCCCGCGGAGCGAAGGCGGCCTCGAACCGACCGTCGACGTCCGTCCGGAGACGCTGCGGAGGAGCACTGGGCACGACCAGTCCCGAGGCGAGGGAGACGACCGTGTCCGGGCCGTTGTTCTGTTCCTCGCCGACCAGGACGCTCGCGCCGGCCAGAGGATCGCCGTCCTGGTCCACCACGCGCCCCGTGACGACTCCCGCCCGGTCCACGAGCGCGAACCGCATCGCACGCTCTTCCCCCGGAGTGCCGCGAACCGGCAACAGGTGGCTCGGGGCGAGCCCCTCGGCGCGGACACCGACGAAGTGGTCCGTGGTCAGGTGGTCCAGGACGAACCGGCCCGCGCGGTCGGCGCGCTTCACCACGTGACCGGTGTCGGGCCGCCAGCGTTCGGAGACCCACACCTCGGCCTCGGGAATCGGGCGATCGAAGGCGTCCACGACCTCGCCGACCACGCGGATTCCCTCGTGCAGACGAAGCACGATCTCCGCCTCGCCGTCGACGGGGACGCGTGTGCCGTCCTCGCTGCCGCGCAGGAGGCGCGCGTAGACGTGTCCGGCGGGGACGTCCTCGAAGCGAGCGACACCGTCGGCGTCGGTCTCGCATGTGACCCGATCGCGGAACGTCTGCCCACTCCGCTTGAGGTCCGCCGTGACGAAGCAGCCCGGCGCGGCCTCTCCCCGAGGATCGAGCACGCGCACGAGCAGCTGGCCGACGGGGACCTCCGCCTCCGGCTCCGGTTCCCGGGCGGGCGTGGAGGGAGCGACCGGTCGTTCCGCCACCGGCGCCGGCGCGACGACCTCGGTGCGCTCCTCCCGAACCTCCCGGGTCGCGAGCGACGGAGCGGCGCGCGTCGGTTCTTCGACGGAAGCCACGGAGACGACGGGGGCCTCGCGCGCGAGCGGGGCGCGCTCCTCTTCGGAGAAGAGGCGCCAGCCGAGCGCGCCGGCGGCGACCAGGACGGTGGCGGCGAGAAGGCTCTTCATGAGGACGGTCGTGGTCAGGGTGGTCACCGCGACCGCCGAGGTCGCGGAGGCGGTGGCGAGGATCGGAAGGCTCGAGGCTTCGTGGAGGAACTCCGCGCGCAGGACCTCGAGCCCACGCGCAGGACGTCCGAGCATCGCGAGCACGCCGGCCGTCGTCGCGAAGCCCGTCGGCAGCTGACGTCGCAGCGTCTCGAGCCCGCGCTGGAGCTGCGAGCGGACCGTTCCCGGGGGCCGCTCGAGCGCAGCGGCGATCTCCGCGGGAGTGAGTCCGTGTAGCAAGCGCAGCGAGAGGACGGGACGGAAGGAGGCGGGCAGCTCTTCCAGCGCACGACCGAGCGAGCGTTCGAGCTCCTCGGCGGCAGCGCGCTCCGGAGGCGTGAGCTCGGCACGTCGGCCGCGCTTCTCCTCCAGTCGCTCGGGGTCGGGCACGCGGCTCTCGCGTGCCTTGTGGTTGCGCGCCTGGCGTTCGAGGACGCCGAACAGCCAGGCCTGCAGCGTCCCCCGCTCGGGATCGAAGGAGTCGGCGCGCTCGAGCGCGACGAGCAGCGTCGTCTGGAGCAGGTCCTCCGCGGCCGCGGGCTCTCGCACCAGGTGCGTGGCCGCGCGCAGCAGCCCCGGCGCGACCTGGTCGTAGACCTGACCGAGGAGGTCGGGGTCCCGCTCGCGGCGGAACCGCAGGAAGAGCTCATCCGTGGGCTGCACGGAGTGGTCTTAGGAAGAACGCGGCCGACGACTCCCGGAATCGGAAGAAAACTCCCGCGGGCGCCGCCCGCGCCCTCGTGAGCGTCCATCCCGACCCCCCACCCGCCACGGGGAGACGCGCGGAGCGGGCGTGGGGTGACGCGGGAGGCGCGTTCGAGGCGGGTCAGAAAAGCCCCGGGTCGGCTCCTCTTCGCCGTTCCGGCCCGCCGATACAGGCAATCCGAGAGGTGACGCCATGATGGACGGTTTGTCCGACCGCGGAGTCTCATTGCCTCAATCGGACCTCCGGGGCACCGAGCCGGTGCTCACGCGACAGGCGGCGGAATACAAGCCGACGCCCGCGGAGGAAGGGGAATCCGGCTCGTTGAACTCGAGGGGTCAGAGAGAGGACTCCGCAGAACTGACGGAACAGGGGCAGGCACTCGCCGAGCGCGAGGCCGATCGGGACGCGTCCGAGGAAGCGGGCGCGCTCCGGGGGGAATCGGAAGGTGCTTCCGAGCTGCGCGAGGGACGCAGCTACCAAGAGACACTACGCAACATGCGGGCGGTGCGGCGGGACGCGCTGGCTCCGCCTCGACCGACCGCCGAGGACCTGCGCATCGCCGTTCAGGCGCAGCGCATCGTGAACCAGGTCCGGAGCGAGCGCGTCGCCGAGGCGCGCACGCGCGAAGCGCTCACGCGGGCAGAGGCGGCGCCTCGACCGTCACCGGATCCAGAGCCGCCGCGGCTCCATCGTCCGGAGGCATCCGAGTCCGAGACCACGAGAGCCGTGGACGCCGCGGAGGCCTTTCGGCCGCCGAGTCCGGCGGACCCGGACGGCGCCTCGTCCATCTCGTTCTTCGCCTGAGACCTCCGCGCAGCTGCGCGAGGCCCGTGCCCTCTTCCGCCAGCGGCGGGAGAGCGGCGCGGCGTCGTCGCGTCAGACTTCCTTCCAGACCTTCGCCAGGCTGTCTCCGAAGACGGAGAGCTCCCAGGAGCAGAACCAGCCGAAGGGCGTCAACCGGACGGCGTAGCCGGTTCCCTCCAGGCGCTCCGCCAGCTCCTCCAGGAACCCGCGCGCGAAGTCCGGCGGCGCGTTCCGGGCGCCCAGGTGCGTGAACGAGTGCAGGACCACGTTCTTCAGGTCCCGCTTGTTCGCCAGCCACTTGACGTGCTTGAGCGTGTGCTTGAAGACGCGCTTGCGCTCCTCGGGCTCCGCGTCCTTCTCCTCGGCGTGCAGGAACACGACGACGGCGTCCTCGACCTCCTCGTCGACCTCGTCGTCGGTCGCCTCCTCGAGGGTCTTCGAGAAACTCTTCCAGCGGAAGCGCTCGGCTTGGAACGTCAGGAGCTTCATGGCCGGATCCTACCCCGGTTAGGATGCGGGTTCTCCTCCCCCCGAGCCCCGTGATCCGAACGCTCCTCTGTCTCTCCCTGACGCTCGCCTGCCAGGCGGCGCCCGACCGACGCGAGACGGCCGACGAGGCCGCGACGATCGGCGTCGCGCTCCTGCTCGTCGACGGCGTCTACAACACGGAGCTGACCGCGCCGATGGACATGTTCCACCACGCGGAGTTCCACAGGGGCGAGGAGGCCCCGGCGATGCGCGTCTTCACGGTCGCCCCGACGACCGACGTCGTGACGACCTTCGAGGGCCTGCGCATCCTGCCCGACTACAGCTTCGCGACGGCCCCGCGCGTCGACGTCCTGGTCGTGCCCAGCGCGGAGCACAGCATGGACGAGGACCTCGAGAACGCCGCACTCGTCGGCTGGGTGCGGCGCGTCGGCGGACAGGCCACCTGGATCCTCTCGCTGTGCGACGGAGCGTTCGTCCTGGCTGCCGCCGGCCTGCTCGACGGCCACGCATGCACGACCTTCCCGTCGGACCGAGACCGGCTCCGCGAGATGTTCCCCCAGCTCGAGGTCCTCGACGTCTCGTTCGTCCACGACGGCAACCGGATCACGTCCGTCGGCGGAGCGCCCTCGTTCGAGCCCGCCCTGTACCTCTGCGAGCTGCTCTACGGCGAGGCGGCCGCGCGCGGCATCGCAGCAGGCCTGGTCATCGACTGGGACAAGGACCGCATCGACCACGTCGTGCGCTGACGATGCTCCGCTGGTCGGAACCTCTGCTGCGACTCGACCGCGTGGACACGCTCCTGTCGAGCAGGCTCGCGCGCTGGCTGGGCCTGCTCGGCGTCCTGCTCCTGGCGGGCGGGATGCGCTGGATCTACCACGACCAGGTGTCTCGTACCCACGGCTACGCGCAGCCGATGGTCGACGAGAAGGACTACGACCGCCAGGCACGCGGCATCCTCGAGGGGTCCTGGCCCGAGCCGGACGAGGTGTTCTTCGTCGACCCGCTCTACGCCTTTGCGCTGGCCGGCCTCTACGCCGCCCTCGGGACCGAGCCGGAGACCGTGATCGTCGCGCAGCTCGTCCTCGGGACGTTCAGCGTCGGGCTGCTGTACCTCCTGGCCGCGTCCTTCCTCCGACCGACCGAAGCGCTGCTCGCGGGAGTCCTGGCGGCGACCTACGGCGTGTTCTTCTTCTTCGAAGGTCTCGTGCTGAAGACGTCGCTGGCGCTGTTCCTGCTGCACGCGACCCTGCTCGCCGTCGTCCGCGCACGCCACGGCCCGCTCTGGCTCAGCGGCGTGGCCGGACTGCTGCTCGGCCTCGCCGCGCTGACGCGCGGGAACCTGCTGGTCCTCGCACCGGTCCTGTTCTTCTGGCTCCTGGCGAGCGGCGAGCGCGGCCGCGCGCGCTGGAAGCGTCCGCTGCTCTTGACGCTGGGGACGCTCGCTGCGCTCGCCCCCGTCACGCTCCACAACGTGCGAGCCGGCGACCTCGTGCTGACCACCAGCAACCTCGGCGCGAACCTGTACACGGGGAACGGCCCGCACAACGTCACCGGCAGCTACGTACCGCCGCCCGGCGTGCGCGCGAGCCCGGTCTACGAACAGGAGGACTTCCACCGACTCGCGGAGCGCGCGGAGGGACGCGCACTGCGCCCGTCGGAGGCCTCCGCGCACTGGGTCCGCCGTACGGTCGAGGAGGCGCGCGAGGATCGTGCTCGCGTCCTCGCCCTCCTGAAGCGCAAGGCACTCCTGGCGGTCAACGCGGTCGAGGTGCCGGACAACGAGAGCTACGCGAAGACGCGCGACCGGGTCCCGCTCCTGCAGGCCCCGCTGCCCTGCTTCGGTGTGCTGCTGATCTTCGCCGCCGGCGCGATCGTGCTCTTGCGCTGGCGCGCCGAGCACGTACTGATGCTCTCCGTCAGCCTGACGGTGGGCCTGACCCTGGTCGCGTTCTTCGTGAACGCGCGCTTCCGCCTGGGCGTCGTCCCGGGGCTCTTGCTCCTGGCCGCCTCGCTGCCGGGCGGAATCGCCGAGGGACTGGCCCGCGGCGCCTGGGGGCGCGGTGCGCTCTCGGCGCTCTTCGCCTGCCTGGCGCTGTGGGTCACGCGCCTCGAGGTCTACGAGGGCACCGGCTCCATGCTGCTCTACAACGACGCGGTGATCGCCGTCGACCAGGAGGACCGGCAGGCGGCGCTGGGCTTCCTCGACGAGGCGCTCGAGGCGGACGACGCGAACTGGCGCGCCCACACGCTGCGCGGGCTCGTGCTCGACGAGCTGGGACGCGGCGAGGAGGCGGAGGACGCACTGCGTGCAGGGACGCGCACGGGCCCCCAGGAGCTGGAGGCGTGGCGCGAGCTGGCCGGCTTCCTCACGCGCGCCGGACGACTCGAGGAAGCGGCGAGCGCGCTCGAGCGGGGCCTCGCCCGGAGTCCCGGCGACCCGGGCACGACGGTCGAGCTCGCCGACCTGGAGCGACGCCTGCGCCGGACGGACGAGGCGCGAGCGCGACTCGAGGAGCTCTTGACCGAGCGGCCGCGGCTCGGTCGCGCGCACTTCGTGCTCGGTCTCCTCCAGCGCGAAGAGCGCGACTTCGAGGCCGCGACCCGGTCCTTGCGAGAGGCGGCGCGGATCCGGCGGGACAGCGTGCCGTTCCGGCTCGAGCTCGCGCGGACGCTGCGGCTGGCGGGACGGCCCGAGGAGGCGGTGTCGGTCTACGACGAGGTCCTCGCGCTCGACCCCGGCAACGCGGAGGCGACCCGAGGTCGCGCGGCCGTGTCCAGCGACTGAGCCTCAGTCGTCCTCGGAGTGCCCGCCATAGCCGAGCGCTTCGAGCCTCTGCCGCTCCGCCTCGGAGAACGACCCCTCGCCCGTCGTGAAGCGCGCTCCGCGCGCGGCGTTCTCCGCCAGCACGCGCGCCAGCTCCGCGCGTAGCTCCTCGACCAGCGCCGCATCCGTCGACGCGAGCACGTCCCTTCGCTCCTCGGGGTCCGCGTCGAGGTCGTACAGTCGTTCCGCTCCATCGCGCACGTCGACGACGAGCTTCCAGCGACCGCGTCGATAGGCCAGGAGATCTCGCTCGCCCCCCTGGATGGTCAGCGCCTCCGAGAAGCCGCCCGCGACGAGGCCACCGCCCTCCAGAAGCGGCAGGAGGCTCGTGCCCTGCGCGGCGATCGGCAGCGGGAGCCCGAGCACGTCGAGCACGGTCGGCATCACGTCGATGCTGCGCACGGGAGCGGACACGCGCGCGCCGGCATGAGCTCCGCCCGGAAGACGGAGCAGCAGCGGGACGTGCAAGAGCTCCTCGTACAGGTGGAAGCCGTGCTGCATCTCGTCGTGGTCCATCAGCCCTTCGCCGTGGTCCGAGGTCACGACGACGAGGGTCTCGTCCAGCACGCCGTGTCGCTCGAGTGCGTCCAGCAGACGACCGACCACGTCGTCCGTGAACAGGATCTCGGCGTCGTAGAGCGCGGTGACGTAGGCCAGGTCCTCCGCGAAACCGGGCGAGTCGCGCCACTCCTTCTCGCGGAAGTCCGCCAGCACCTTCGAGAGTTTGCGAAGACGCTTCAGCTCGAAGCCGAAGAGGTCTCCCTGCAGGTAGTGGCGCGTGAGGACCCCCTTGTCGGCGGAACCGAGCGGCTCTCCCCGGTTCCAGCGCTCGACAGCGGCGGCGAGAGAGGCCCGCTCCTCGGCGGAGAAGAGCCCCGGCGCGAGCGCCTCCACGTACTTCGCGGGCGGCCGGTACTCGTAGTGCGGCTCGTAGGTGTGGAAGAACAGGAAGAAGCGCTCGGTCGCGTGCTCCCCCAGCCACGCGAGGGCACGCTCGGCGTTCTCCTCCAGCCGGCTGGGCTCCAGCTCGTGCGAGACGAACGTCTCCTCGTCCCGCGGCCAGCTGGGAAACGTCGCGAACCCGTGATCGAGCCCGGTCGCGCCCTTCGCGTAACCCCCTTCCGTGAAGCCCGCCGTCGCCCAGCCCTGCGCGCTCAACGCCTCGGCGAGGGTCACGACGTCGGAGTCGAGCTCACCCGGCACCGGATAGGCGTACACGCCGTGCGCCTCGGGATAGAGGGAGGTCATCA
>CAZDYS010000009.1:0-4478 GCA_964509445.1 uncultured Planctomycetaceae bacterium | reverse complement strand
CCCGGCACCGGATAGGCGTACACGCCGTGCGCCTCGGGATAGAGGGAGGTCATCAGGGACAGGTGCGCGGGCGTCGTCCAGGGCGAGGCCGAGCGCGCCTCCTCGAAGACCACGCCCTCCTCCGCCAGCGCGTCGAGCCGCGGTGACGTCTCGCGCTCGTAGCCGTAGCAGCCCAGGTGATCCGCGCGCAGCGTGTCGATGGAGACGAACAGGACGTTCCAGTCCGCGAGCTCGGTGGACTCCTCGAGCAGCCGGCCGTCCGGCGCGTACCGGGGTGCGGTCTCCGCCTCCGCGCAGGCGAACGACAGCACGAACAACAGACTGGTGGTGCGCATGTTCCTTCGGGCGTACGGTAGCAGCTCGAACCATGGGCGCCACCGCACGCATGCTCCTCGGCTCGGCTCTGTGCCTGTTCGCGCTCGCCTGCGCCGGAGAGTCCGGGAGCGGCTCGCCGCCGGGGCCGGGATCCGAGCGCGATGCCGAGCGCGCGCGTGCCCTGTACGAACAAGGACGGGTCGCCATCGAGGAGCAGCGCTGGGACGACGCCACCGGGCTCTTCCTGGAGGGCATCGCGATCGGTCCCTACGACGAGGGCGCGCGCTACACGCTCGGAACGCTCCTCGTCGAGCACGGCGACCCCGAGGTCGCGCTCCGACACTACGAACGGACGGCGGCGGACGATCCGAAGCCGCAGACGAGCCACTACTTCTGGGCGCTCGCCGCGGAGAAGGCCGGACGCCGGGACCTCGCCGTCGAGCAGTTCCAGAGGGCCCTCGAGGTCGACCCCGCGCACGAGCTCACCCAGCTGGCCTGGGGCGAGCTGCTCGAGCGCGACGGAGAGCTCGAGGAAGCGCTCACGCACTACGAGCGCGCCGTTCACATCCACCCCGAGTTCGTGATCGCTCTGCGCGCCTGCGCACGCGTCTCCCGCGAGC
Source organism: uncultured Planctomycetaceae bacterium (assembly GCA_964509445.1). GTDB lineage: Bacteria > Planctomycetota > UBA1135 > UBA1135 > CAZDYS01. The sequence goes on along the minus strand of CAZDYS010000009.1, from coordinate 3,543 downwards.
TCGGACGGACCGAGGAGGCGCGCGGCTACCGCGAGCGCGCTCGCAGCGCGAACCCGAACACGCCCATGCGATTCGTCTACTGGGCGCGCGTGCTGATCGAGGAGGGACGCCTGGAGGCCGCGCTGGAGGAGCTGGAGCGCGCCGTGGAAGCGATGCCGGACAACGAGGAGGCCCGGCGGCTCCTGGAGACGACCCGTTCTCGGAGCGGCGGTTAGAATCGGGCCCATGAGCTCGTCCCCCCTGCTGGCCGCGACCGTCGTCTCCGCCCTGGTCGGCGCCGGCGCCGCGTGGCTGACCGTCTCGCTCACCGCGCCCGGAGTCCAGCCACGCGACGTCGCCCGCCCGGCCACCGAGCCGCGCCCCTCGGTCGCGTCCGAAGAGACGCGCGAGGACGACCGCAGCCTCGCCACGAGCACGCTGGAGTCCGCGCTGGCAGCGCTCCAGGAGGAGAACCAGGCGCTGAAGCTCCGCCTGCTGCGTCTCGAGAGGCAAGCGGCACGCGTCCCCGAGGAGAGCTCAGGGCCGGAGACGGCCCTCGCTCCCGCGTCGGCCCTGACGGAAGCTCCGGCGTTCCGCGAGGGCGTCTCCGACGCGCTGGAGGAGATCCGCGCGGCCGAGGCGGCCAAGGAGAAGGAGCGCTGGGTCGCGCTGCAGTCGGAGAAGCTGACCGAGCGCATCCAGAGGATCTCCCCGAAGCTCGGCCTGTACCCGAACCAGGAGAGCGAGCTGCACGCGATCCTGCTCGATCGGGAGCTCGCGCGCGCCGAGATCAACGAGCTCGGCGAGAAGCACGGAGACAAGACCGCCACCCGCGCCGCGCTGCGCGCGCTGAAGGAGACGTCGGACGAGCAGCTGGAGACGCTCCTCACGCCGGTCCAGCTCGAGGGCTACCGGGAGATCGAGGGCTCACGCGAGTCCAAGCGCTTCGGGACCCCCACGAGCGGTCGCAAGACGAAGGACCGGGACGCGCGCGGCGACAGGTCGAAGGGCGACCGCAAGCGCGACTGACCGGTTCGACTCAGCGGTCTTCGTTCAGGAAGGACGCGACCGCCTGCACCCAGCGCGCCTCGCGCAGGTAGCCGCCGTCGTTGTGTCCGCCCGAGGTCGGGACGAGCTCGGTCCCCGGCGGCGCGGCGGCGAGCAGGGCCTCGGCCTGGGCGAAGGGGACGATCTCGTCCTCCGGACTGTGGAGCAGGAGGAGGCGTGCCTCGAGCGCGCCGATCTTCACGCGGTTATCGTACTGGACGCGCGCGAGTCGGCCCGAGGGGAGCCACGGGTAGGCCAGGCGCCCCATCTCCGGGATCGACGTGAACCCGCTCTCGAGCACCAGCGCGGTCACCTCCCTGCGTCGCGCGAGCTCGATCGAGACCGCGACCCCCAGCGACTCGCCGTAGGCCGCGATCGAGGTGCAGCCACGCTCGCGCAGGTGGTCGTAGGCGGCGACGGCATCGCGGTAGGTGCCCTCCTCCGTCGGTCGCCCCTTGCTGCCGCCGTAGCCGCGATAGTCCAAGAGCAGCACGTCGAAGCCCATGTCCCGCAGCACGCGCGCCGCGTCGATCCGACCGCCGCGGTGGCCCCCGTTGCCGTGACAGAAGACGAGCCCACGCTCCCCGGGTCCGTCGAAGAGCCAGGCCTGGAGCGCGACGCCGTCGGAGGCCTGCAGCGTGACCGCCTCGACGTCCCCCGTCCCGGGGAGCGCCGGGGACGCGGGGTTCGGAAAGAACACGAGCCGCTCCTGCAGCAGGTAGGCCGCCAGACAGACGAGGGCGTAGCTGCCGAGCGCGACGGCCAGGAACGAGAGCATGGAGTTTCGAAGGCGGGCGGGTCGAGTGCTCACGAGGACAGCAAGAAGAGGCTCGCGCCGTTGATGAGCATGTGCAGTGCGATCGGCGCCAGCAGGCCACCGGTGCGCAACCGCACCCAACCGAAGACGGCTCCGTGGGACAGCACGAGGAGCATCCCGAAACCGTAGTGCAGGTGCACCAGAGCGAACAGCAGGGAGGAAGCTCCGATCGCGTAGGCGTCGCTCCTCCAGGTCCGGAACCACCCCAAGAGCACGCCGCGGAACGTCAGCTCCTCGGTGATCGGCGCGACGACGACGGTGGAGAGGACGACGACCACGGTTGCCCAGGGACCGGAGCCCTCGGAGGAGTCGCTCGGGACGACCCCGAAGGACCCCGGAGAGGGCAGGAGCTGATCGAGCACGACTTCGAGTCCACCCGCTCGCGCGCCGAAGGTGAGCATGTAGAAGAGACCCAGCGGGATCGCCGTGGCGGCTGGGACCCTTCGCGTCCAAGTCGCGGGTCGGAAAGCGCCCTCGGGTCGCCGCAGGAGACAGAGCGCGACTGCGCTGAAGATCAGTCCCTCCGTGATGGACGTCCCGTGACCCGCTGCCTCCGAGAACAGGCCCATGGCGGACAAGGCGTCGTCGAGCCCCAGGACGACCACGACCGGTCCGGCGAGGAGAAGGAGCGGCCACCCGACTTGGCGCCAGGCGCGGCGAGGAGCGCCCCAAAGGAGAACCAGGAGAGCGAAGAGACACGGAGCGAGCCAGGCCGCGCCGAGCAGGACCGTGTCGATCGACGGCGACTGCGCGGGGAACGCCTCGAAGAATCCTGGCGTGCTCTCGGCGGAAGGCTCGGCGCGTGACTCCATCTCGCCCGAGTCCAGCGACACCCAGCCGAGCATGCCGCCCACGAGGTAGGCGTAGAACAGGGTGTCGATCGACACGAGGGCGAAGAGAGCACGTCGCCAGGGTTTCGCCGTTCGACTCCAGGTCGTACGGAGCACGCCCCAGGAGAACAGGAGGCCCAGAAAGGGCACGAAGACGGACCCGAGGACGGCGTGAAACAACCTCGGCTCCGGCGTCAGATCGTCCACGGGGGCGGGCGCTGGAGTGGGTGGCATCGCGTGCATGGGTGGATTGTGGCGAGGCGGGCGAGGGAGCGCAGGAATGCGAGCACGCTCGAGGCCCGAGGGCCTACCCTACCGGGCATGCAGAGCCCGCATTCTCGCCTGTGGATCGCCTTCCTCGTCCTCGGCTGCACGGCCCCGACCAGCACCGCGGCGTCTCCCGCCCCCCGCGTGGTCCAGGACGAGCCGGAGGCGGTACGGCTGCGGTTCGGCGATCCCGAGGGTGCCTACGAGGAGGCGTTCTTCCCGGGCACGAACTACGACGAGGCGATCCCGACGCCGGACTCGTTCCTGGGCCAACAGCACGGGAGCCGGCTCGCGCACCACGACGAGATCCTGCGGGCGTTCCGCACCTGGGCGCGCCTGTCGGATCGCGCCGTGCTCCGCGTCCACGGCAGCACGCACGAGGGTCGCCCCCTCGTCCACGTGATCGTGACGTCGCCCGCGAACCAGGAGCGTCTCGACGCGATCCTCGAGAACCTCGGCAAGCTCGACGACCCGCCTCTCGACCCGCTAAGCGGCGGACAATCGTTGGGCGACCTTGATCTGAGCGCAGCGGAATGGAAGGCGGCACCATTGTCGGCAGTGCAATCCGATCCGCTTGGCGCCGGTCAGAACGCAGCTTCTGGC
>CAZDYS010000008.1:0-24172 GCA_964509445.1 uncultured Planctomycetaceae bacterium | reverse complement strand
CACCGGACTCCCGCTCCGCGATCAGGCCGTCGCCTGGGTGCGCGTGCTCCGCTTGCTCGGCGTGCTGGACGCGACCACGCTCCCGACCCTGTTCCTTCCGCTGGCCTCGCTCTACGCGAGCGGCGAGCCGGAGGCGCTCCTAGTCTCTCCACGTGCGCTCACCGGACCGGAGGTCGTCTGGCTCACTGCGCCCGTCGACGGACCGTCGCTCGGAACGGCGGACCTCGCCGCCGAGGTCGGTGCGGCGGTGCTCGACGCCTCCTCTGCGCCGGACGCGGACCGCTGGCTGCGAGACGCCCTGCCCGCGACCGTGCAGGCCTGGGGGTCGGGGGGATGAAGAGACCCGGAAGCGTGCGACCCTTACGGGCGCTGGATCCATCCGCTATCATGGCTCCGTTGGGGAACCGGGAACCCGCGGATCCGAGGAGGGGCTGCGCTTCAGCAGCCGAGCCGCGAACATGCTCGAAATCGAGTCGCTGATACAGCCCATCCGGGAGGATGCTCCCGCAGGGGACGACCTGCGGATGGCAGAGGGTCCCGCCGCGGACGAGTACCGTGAGATGAAGGGCGTGCGGAACACCGCGCGCTCGGCCGAGCGCGCCGCGCTCGCTGCGGAGACGCCGGACGAGGCTCCGCCGGCCGACTGGGAGCCGGTCGTCCAGCTGGGAGCGAAGCTCCTGGCCGAGTCCACCAAGGACCTCGAGATCGCCTCCTGGCTGATCGAGGCTCTCGCACGCGAGGCGGGCTTCGGCGGGATGACGCTCGGCTTCGAGCTGACGCACGCGCTCGTCGATCGCTTCTGGGACACCATGTACCCGACGCCCGACGAGGAGGGCATCCGCACGCGGGTCGCACCGCTCACCGGACTCTGCGGAGAGGACGGCGTCGGCACGCTGATCGTCCCGATCGGCATGATCCCGATCCTCGAGGACGACGAGGGCATGCCGCTCAGCACCTGGAACTACCAGGCGGCGACGGAGGTCTCGGCCATCACCGATCCGGACGCGCGCCAGCGCAGGATCGACCTCGGGGCCCACACCGTCGAGGACTTCCAGCGCTTCGCGATGGCCGCGGATCCGACCGAGCTCTTCGCGCGCATCGAGGAGATCGAGGGATGCCAGCGCGCCTACGGTGCGCTGATCGACCTGCTCGACGACCGCTGCGGGGTGTCCGACTCGCCCGCCTCGACGAACATCCGGCGCGCCATCGAGACCTCGCTCGAGTGCCTGCAGTTCCTCACGAAGGACATCACCCCGCCCTCGGACGACGTTCCGGCGGAGGTCGAGGCAGCAGGCGAGGAGGGGGCCCCGCAGGCCAGCGCCGAGGGCGGCGCGCCCGCTGCGCCGCCGCCTTCGATCAGCGGCGAGGTGCACACGCGCGAGGACGCGGTGAAGGCGCTGATGAAGGTGCGCGACTTCTTCCGCAAGACCGAGCCGCACTCGCCGGTCTCGTACTCGATCGACCAGGCCCTTCGTCGCGTGCAGCTTCCGCTGCCCGAGCTCCTCACGGAGCTGATTCCCGACGCAGGGGCCCGCAAGGCCTTCATGATCCGGGCGGGGCTTCCCGTCCCGGACTCCGATTCCTCCGGCGAGTAGCGGGCCCGATCCGCCGCCCGGATAGACAACCCCAACGACAGGAACGAGTTCCATGGGAAGCATCCACAAGAAGCTCGAGCGCGTGCGCAAACCGCGCGTTCACCTCACCTACGACGTCGAGACCGGGGGCGCGGCGGTCAAGAAGGAGCTCCCCTTCGTCGTTGGCGTCATGGGCGACTTCTCCGGCAACCCCGACACGCCGCTGAAGCCCCTGCGCGACCGCAAGTTCGTGCAGATCGACCGTGACAACTTCAACGACGTGATGAAGAGCATCCAGCCGGAGCTCAACATGCGCGTCGAGAACACGTTGGCCGGCGACGGGAGCGAGATGGCGGTCAGCCTGAAGTTCCAGTCGATGGACGACTTCCACCCGGCGAAGGTCGCCAACCAGGTGGAGCCGCTGAAGAAGCTGCTCGAGACGCGCAACCGGCTGAGCGACCTGATCGCGAAGGCCGACCGCTCGAGCGACCTCGAGAGCCTGCTCGAGGGAGCGCTCCAGGACGACGACGCGATGAGGAAGCTCAGTCAAGAGCTCGGACTCGGCGGCGGCGGCGGAGGCGGCGACGCGGGCGACGCGCCCGCGGGCGATGGTGGCGAGACCCCCCCGGCGGCCGAGTAGAGCAAGGAGACAGCCATGAGCGAAGCCGAAGGACAAGTTCAACCCGCAGCGGAGACGACCCAGGACGCAGGCCCGAGCCTGCTCGAGCAGGCGATCTCCGTGACCAAGGCGACGGAGCGCTCGCGTGCCGAGGAGCTCCTGCGCACACTCACCGAGCAGGCGCTGACCGGAACGGTCAAGTTCGACAAGAACCTGACCAAGAGCCTCACGGACGCCATCGCCGCGATCGACGCGAAGGTCTCCGAGCAGCTCGCCGCGATCATGCACACGAAGGAGTTCGGCAAGCTGGAGGGCTCCTGGCGAGGCCTGCGGCACCTGGTCATGGAGTCCGAGACGGGCTCCAGCCTCAAGCTGAAGATGATCAACGTCCCCAAAGGGGACCTGTTCAAGGACCTCGACCGCGCGGTCGAGTTCGACCAGAGCCAGATCTTCAAGAAGATCTACGAGAACGAGTTCGGCCAGGCCGGCGGTGAGCCCTACGGCGCGCTGATCGGCGACTACGAGTTCACGAACCACCCGAACGACATCCAGCTCCTGGAGCAGATGTCCAACGTGGCGGCCTCGTGCTTCGCGCCGTTCGTCACCGCCCCGGGTCCGGAGCTGTTCGGCTTCGACGACTGGCAGGAGCTTTCCAAGCCGCGCGACCTCGAGAAGGTGTTCGAGTCGAAGGAGTACGTGAAGTGGCGCTCCTTCCGGGACACCGAGGACTCGCGCTTCGTGACGATGGTCATGCCGCGCACCCTCGCGCGCCTTCCCTACGGAGCGAACACCTCGCCGATCGAGGAGTTCCACTTCGAGGAGGTCGAGCTCGAGGAGTCCGGCGTCGCCAAGCCGACCTCGCACAGTGACTACTGCTGGATGAACGCGGCCTACGTCATGGGCTCCACGTTCACGCGCGCCTTCTCCGAGACGTCCTTCTGCACCGCGATCCGCGGCGCCGAGGGCGGCGGCAAGGTCGAGGGCCTGCCGACGCACATCTTCCAGAGCGACGACGGCGACCTGGACATCAAGTGCCCGACCGAGGTCGGCATCACGGACCGCCGCGAGGCGGAGCTGTCGAAGCTCGGTTTCCTGCCCCTGTGCCACTACAAGAACACGGACTACGCGGTGTTCTTCGGCGCGCAGACCACGCAGAAGCCCAAGAAGTACGACTCGCACGACGCGACGGCCAACGCGGCCATCTCCGCGCGTCTGCCGTACCTGATGGCGACCTCGCGCTTCGCGCACTACCTGAAGGTGATGGGCCGCGACAAGATCGGCTCGTTCCTCGAGGCGCAGGACTGCGGCAAGTGGCTCCAGGAATGGATCCAGAACTACGTGAACCCCGATCCGGACGCGAGCCAGAAGATGCGCGCGAAGTTCCCGCTTCGCGAGGCGAAGATCGAGGTCAAGGAAGTGCCCGGTTCGCCCGGCGCGTACCACGCGGTGGCCCACATGCGCCCGTGGCTCCAGATGGAGGAGCTGACCGCCTCCATGCGTCTGGTCGCGAAGATTCCCGAGGGCAGCTGATCCTCACGGGTGGCTCCCGGTGTCCGCGCACGAGCGCGTGGACACCGGGAGATCCCTGCCGAGCTCATGGACCTGCTGGAGTCACTGATCCGGGCCACCCTCCAGCAGACCGAGGGAGCACGCTCGCGGTTGGACGCGTTCCTCGCGGAACCGCGGCTGGTGGAGTCCCTGCTCGTGTGGCTCGCACCGGAGCCCGGGGAGCCCGCTCCGACGCAGCAGGAGCTCCTCTCCCGCCTGGCGCTCGACGTGGCCGCGCTCGACGAGGCGATCGAGACGCAGCTCAACGCGATCCTGCACCACGACGAGCTGCAGCGCCTGGAGGCCAGCTGGCTCGGGCTGCAGTGGCTGGTCCAGGGCGTGCCCGAGGACGTCAACGTCAAGGTCCGCCTGCTCGACGCGAGCTGGCGGGACCTCGCGAAGGACGCCGATCGCGCGATCGAGTTCGATCAGAGCGAGCTCTTCAAGAAGGTCTACAGCGCCGAGTTCGGCATGCCCGGCGGAGAGCCCTACGGCGTGCTCCTGGGCGACTACTACGTCTCCCACCGGATCCGCCCGGACCAGCGCACCGACGACATCGACGTGTTGCGCAGCCTGTCGCAGGTCGCCGCAGCCGCGTTCTCCCCGCTGATCGTCGCCGCGCACGAGAGCCTGCTCGGGATCGACTCGTTTCGCGAGCTCGACACGCCGAGCACGCTCGAGCAGACGTTTCGCGGCAAGGAGTACCTTCGCTGGGCGTCGCTCCGCAAGGAGCCGGACACGCGCTATCTCTCGCTCGTGCTCCCGCGCGTCCTGATGCGCGGCCCGTACCAGCACGAGCCCGATCGCCACGACGGATTCCCGTTCCTGGAGCGCTGCCACCGCCACGAGGACTACGTCTGGGGCAACGCCTGCTATGCGATGGGCAGCGTCATCATCCGCGCCTTCGCGGACTGGGGCTGGGTGGCGGACATTCGCGGCGCGCGTCGTGGCTCCGAGAGCGGCGGTCTGGTCACGCGCCTCCCCGCTGTGGACCACGGCACCGACTCCGAGGGGGTCGCGGTGCGCTTCCCCTTCGAGGTCGTGGTCACGGACCGGCGCGAGCGCGTGTTGGCCGAGATCGGGCTGACCTCCCTCTGCGGTCGGGTGGGGGAGAGCCACGCGGTCTTCTACTCGACCCCGAGCCTCCACGATCCGCCGACGATGGACTCGGACGACGCCACCGCGAACGCCCGGCTCGGCGCCCTGATGCAGTACGTCCTCTGCTCGTCACGGGTCGCGCACTACATCAAGGTCATCTGCCGGGACATGACGGGGTCGTTGATCCGGATGGAGGAGATCCGCAAGCGCCTCAAGGGGTGGCTCAGCGGCATCACGTCGGCGAACGACAACGCGAGCGAGGAGGCCCAGGCGCGCTTCCCGCTCCGCGACTCGGAAGTCACGCTGCGCGAGGTTCCGGGCAAGCCCGGGTGCTACGCGTCGGTCTTCCACCTGCGCCCCCACTTTCAGCTCGATCAGATGACGAGCACCATCCGTCTCGTCACCGAGCTGGTCACGGGCAAGTAACCGGGAGTTTCCATGAATGCCGTTGAACTGTATCGCGCGGGCAGCCTGACGGAGGCCGTCCAGGCTCAGAACGAGGCCGTCAAGAAGAGCCCGGCGGACATCGAGGGGCGCTCGTTCCTCGGCGAGCTCCTCTGCATCGCGGGGAACCTCGATCGAGCGGACGCCCAGATGGAGACGATCACGAAGATGAACGCGCAGGCGGGGCCGTCGCTCGGACTCGTGCGCCAGCTCATCCGGGCGGAGAAGACGCGGCAGGAGGTGCTGCACGAGGGCCGCGTCCCGGAGTTCCTGAACGAGCCGCCCGAGCACCTGCAGCTTCGGATGGAGGCGGCCGTCGCGCACCGCGGTGGGGACGCCGCCGCGGCCCAGGAGATCCTGCAGCGCGCCGAGGAGGCACGCCCCGGGATCGGGGGCACCTGCGACGGCGCGGCCTTCGACGACTTCCGGGACCTGGACGACCTGTGCGCCGGAGCCTTCGAGGTCCTGACCAGCACGGGCCGCTACTTCTGGATCCCCACGGAGGAGGTCGTCTCCGTGGCCTTCGATCCGCCCAGCCAGCCGCTCGACCTCTTGTGGCGGCCGGCGGAGATGGACGTGCGCGGAGGCCCGGACGGGAAGGTCTTCCTCCCGGCGATCTACGGGACGACGGACGGCGCGGACGACGCCAGCCGCCTCGGTCGCCGGACCGACTGGGTCGAGTGTGGCGGTCCGGACGCGCTGCTGGGCGTCGGGCTACGCACCTACCTCGTCGGCGAGGAGTCGAAGACGCTCTTCGAGCTGAGCGAGATCAGCTTCGAGGAGCGGACGGAGTAGCCCGATGGCCGCGCGCGACAAGCAACGCCAGGAGCTGCCCTCGGTCCTCGACCGGCTGATCGACGAGGACCCGGACAACACGCGCGAGAAGCCGCGAACGCTCAAGGAGCTCGCGGTCGAGCTGCGCAACGCCGTTCGTCGAGACGTCGAGGACCTCCTGAACACGCGGCAGCGCCCGCTCGACCCCCCGGAGAAGCTCGCCGACCTGGAGGAGTCCTCGTTCGAGTTCGGGATCCCGGACTTCGGCGCCGCGAACATGAGCTCCGTCGAGCGCCGCCGTCTGTACCTGAAGGAGATCCAGAAGATCATCCAGCTGCACGAGCCTCGCTTCCAGAGCGTGCGCGTCCTGCCGGTGGACGAGCGCCGCACGGCTCTGAGGACGCTCCACTTCCGGATCGAAGCGGTGCTTCGCACCGAACCTGCACCGGAGTCCGTGCTGTACGACTCCCAGGTCGAGCTCCGTACGCGGGCCTTCCGCATCCAGCTCTGAGGGGACCATGGACGACGAGCTTCTCAAGTCCTACGACCAGGAACTGAGCTACCTGAGACGCGCGGGCCTCGAGTTCGCGCGCAAGCACCCCAAGATCGCCGGTCGCCTGCGGCTCGGGCCCGAGCAGATCGAGGATCCGCACGTCTCCCGCCTGGTGGAGAGCGTGGCCTTCCTCAACGCGCGCGTCCGCCGCAAGCTGGACGACGACTTCCCGGAGCTGACCGACGGCATCCTGGGGATGCTGTCGCCGCACTTCCTCTCGCCGATCCCGTCCATGTCGGTGATGGAGTTCACCTGTGCGCCGGACCTGGCGGAGTCGACCGTGGTCGAGCGAGGCACCAGCCTGGTCACGGACTCGAGCTACGGCGAGCAGTGCCGCTACCGCACGGTCTACGACGCGGAGGTCGCGCCGATCGACCTCCTCTCCGTGCGCCTGCAGTCCCCGCCCTTCCAGAGTCCGTCGACCCCTGGCTCCCGGCGCGCCGGCGGTCTCCTGCACGTGGAGCTCGCGCCCCAGGACGCCTCCGTGGCGCTCGGCGACCTGCTCTCCGGTCGCCTGCGGTTCTTCCTGAACGGCGAGTTCCGGCACATGACCCGGCTCTACGAGCTCCTGGTCAACGACGTGATCGAGGTCGTGGTCGCGCAGAGTCCCCAGGACCCCCGTCCGCGGATCACCGACGCATCCGGCGTCCAGCCGGTCGGCTTCGGAGAGGAGGAGAGCATGCTGCCGGAGTGCGCGCGCTCGCATCCGCACCAGCGTCTCCTGACCGAGTACTTCGCGTTCCCGCACAAGTTCCTGTTCGTCGACGTCGCCGACCTCGACACCGAGGGGCTGACCGATCGCCTGCACCTGTTCCTGTTCCTGCGGCGCTCGATCACGGATCTCGAGCAGCTCGTGGACGCGGAGACGCTCAAGCTCGGCTGCACGCCGATCGTCAACCTGTTCCAGCGCAAGGCCGAGCCGACGCGGCTCGACGGACAGCGCACCGAGTACCACCTGATCCCCGACAAGCGGCACGAGCAGGAGACGGAGATCTACTCGATCGACGGCATGCGCGCGTCGTCGCGAGCCCACGGCAGCGTGGACTACGCCCCGTTCTACGGGCTGGGGCACGACCTCGACCCGAGCGGTTCGGGCAGGTACTGGCACACGGCGCGACGCGAGACGCCGGCGGGGGAGGACGACGTCCATCCCGGTACGGAGATCTACGTTTCCCTGGTCGACGACCAGTTCGAGCCGGACGCTCCTGGGGACTGGGTCCTCGAGACCGACGTGACCTGCCTCAACCGCAACCAGCCCGCCCGGCTGCCCTACGGAGGCGGCCATCCGAAGATGACCTTCTCCAAGGGCGGGGGCGCGATCGTCGGGCTGCGCTGCCTGACGCCCCCGACGCCCACCGTGCGTCCGGCGCGCGGGCGCGGAGCCATGTGGCGGCTGGTGTCCCTCCTGAACCTCCACAGCGCCACCCTGGTCGAGGGGGAGCACGCGCTCCAGAACGTGCAGGAGTGCCTGCGCCTGTTCGACGCCGTGGCGGCGCCCGAGACGCGCCGGATCCCGGACGCGCTGCTCGAGGTGAACGCGCAGCCCGTGGTTCGTCGCGTCGTCTCGGGCGGACAGCCCGGGTTCTGTCGCGGGCTGCAGATCGACCTGTTGTTCGACGAGGAGCGGCTGAAGACCACCGGGGTCTTCCTGCTCGCGTCCGTGCTCGAGCGGTTCCTGAGCGGCTACTGCACGCTGAACTCGTTCGTCGAGACGGTCGCGCGGACCACGCTGCGGGACCGCGCGATGAAGCGCTGGCCGCCGCGCAGCGGGAGCAGGATCCTCTTGTGATCGGTCTCCTGCAGAGTCGGCCGGAGACCTTCGAGTTCTTCCGCGCGGTCCAGGTCCTCGAGGCGGAGCTGAACCGTCGTCGGAGGGCGGCGCCGCGTCGTGTCGGCTACGACCACCAGCCGTCCGAGGTGGGGCTCGACTTCGACGTCCTGCCCTCGCTCGCGTTCGCGTCGCAGCAGGTGACCTCGCTCCGCGCCGAGGGGGAGGGAGCCGACCGGGCCTTCGACCTGGAGGTGTCCTTCGTCGGGCTGATCGGCCCCGCGGCGACGCTGCCCGCGCACTACACCGAGACCGTCCTCGACCGACTCCAGCACCGCGACCGCGCCTTCGCGGACTACCTGCGCGTGTTCCAGTCGCGGAGCATCTCGATGTTCTACCGCGCCTGGAAGAAGTACCGGCTCGAGGTGTCGACGCGGGACAGCGACCTCGAGCGCGGAGAGGCGGACCCGGTCCTCACGACGTTGATGGCCTTGATCGGCCGCCTCCCGCTGCCTCGGCACACGCCCATCGACCCGGCCAAGGTGCTCGAGGTGCACCACGCCGGCCACTTCTCGAACCGACGACGCTCGTCGGAGGGACTGCGCGCCATGCTCGCCGGCCTGCTCGGCTGCAGGGTCCACGTCGAGGAGTTCGTGGGGCAGTGGATCGCGCTCGACGACCAGGCCCGAGCGACGCTCGGGGAACCCGCGGCGCTCGGGACCCCGGCGCGCCTCGGCGACGACGTCGTCCTCGGCTCACGCGTCTGGTCCGTCGACTCGCGCATCCGCGTCCTCGCCGGACCGCTCGACCGCGAGCGCTTCCGCATGCTCTGGCCGGGCGGACCTGCGGCGCGGCAGGTCTGGTCCGCGATTCGCTCCTACATCGGTCCGCTCATCGACTGCGACCTGGACTGGCTGCTCGCCGAGGACGCGCCGACGCCCGTTCGCCTGGGAGGCGACATGCGTCTCGGCCGCGACTGCTGGGCCGGTTGGCAGACCACGACCCGACCCGAAACACGTGTTCGCGCTCCCTTCTGGCACGAACCGCACCCCGAAGGCGTCCGGCCGACCGGATAGACCCCTGACCCTGCCCTTCCCATGAACCTACGCTCCCTGATCGCTCGGCTGGACGAGACCTGTCGCACCACGCTCGAGGGTGCCGCCGGCCTGTGCCTCTCCCGCACCAACTACAACGTCGAGATCGAGCACTGGTTCCTGAAGCTGCTCGAGGTCGAGGGGTCGGACCTGCACCGCATCCTCCAGGAGTACGACGTCGATCCGCCGAAGTTCCAGGCGGACCTCCTGCGCTCGCTCGACGGGCACAAGACGGGCAACTCGCGTCCGCCGGCCCTCTCCCCGAGCCTGGTCGACCTCGCGCGTGAGGCGTGGCTGGTCGCCTCGCTCGACTACGAGGCCAGCATCGCGCGCAGCGGTCACGTGGTGGTCGCGCTGCTCGCGAACGACTCCCTGCGCCGTCAGGCCCTCGACTCGAGCAGCGAGTTCGACAAGATCCCGCTGGACGCGTTGCGGACGCGCCTGGTGGAGATCACCGCCGATTCCGTCGAAGCGACCGCGACGAAGGGAAAGGACGCGGCTCCCGAGGCCGCCGCGCAGAAGCCGCGCAAGGGCGGCGCGCTCGATCAGTTCACGATCGACGTCACGGCGCAGGCGCGCAACGGCGAGATCGATCCCGTGCTGGGGCGGGACGACGAGATCCGTCAGATCGTGGACATCCTGACGCGGCGCCGACAGAACAACCCGATCCTCACGGGGGAGGCCGGCGTCGGGAAGACCGCCGTGCTCGAGGGCTTCGCGCTCAAGATCGTCTCGGGAGACGTTCCCGAGCAGCTCAAGAACGTCGCGATCCACTCGCTCGACCTGGCGCTGCTGCAGGCCGGGGCCGGCGTGAAGGGCGAGTTCGAGAACCGCCTCAAGAACGTGATCTCCGAGGTCAAGGCGTCGCCGACGCCGATCATCCTGTTCATCGACGAGGCCCACACGCTGATCGGCGCGGGCGGTTCGGCCGGCCAGGGCGATGCGGCCAACCTCTTGAAGCCGGCGCTCGCGCGCGGGGAGCTGCGCACGGTCGCCGCGACCACGTGGGCGGAGTACAAGAAGTTCTTCGAGCGCGACGCCGCGCTCGCGCGCCGGTTCCAGGTCGTCAAGGTCGAGGAACCCTCCGAGGACGTCGCGACGGAGATCATGCGCGGTCTCGTGGGCATGATGGAGGGGCACCACGGGGTCCGCATCACGGACGAGGCGGTCAAGGACTCGGTCCGCCTCTCCAGCCGCTACCTGACCGGTCGGCAGCTCCCGGACAAGTCCGTTAGCGTGCTCGACACCGCCTGCGCCCGCGTGGGACTCAGCCAGTCGTCGACGCCGGCGGCGATCGACGACGCGAACCGCCGCATCACGCGCATCGACACCGCGCTCGAGATGATCGAGCGCGAGCGCGCGACCGGGCCCGTCGACGAGAAGGAAGCCGAGCGGCTCCAGGCCGAGCAGGACTCCGAGCGCGAACGCCTGGCGGCGCTTCAAGAGCGCTGGGAGAACGAGAAGGCGCTGGTCGCCGACATCTCGGGGATCCGCGACCGACTGGAGGGCAACCTCGCAGGGGACGCGGCTCCCGAAGAGCTGACGGACGAGCAGCGCGAGGGGCTGAAGGAAGAGCTGCAGGGCAAGCTCGAGGAGCTGCGCTCGCTGCAGGGGGAGGACCCGCTCGTTCACCCCTGGGTCGACGCCCAGGCGATCGCCGAGGTCATCGCGAACTGGACCGGGATCCCGGTGGGGCGGATGGTCGCCGACGAGATCGAGACGATCATCTCGCTGGGCGATCAGATGCGCGAACGCGTCGTCGGGCAGGACCACGCGCTGGACGCGCTGGCCGAGCGCATCCGGACGAGCCGCGCGAACCTGACCGACCCGGAGCGGCCGATCGGCGTGTTCATGCTGGTCGGGACCAGCGGCGTCGGCAAGACCGAGACGGCGATCACGCTGGCCGAGCTGCTCTACGGTGGCGAGCAGAACATGACCGTCATCAACATGTCGGAGTTCAAGGAGGAGCACAAAGTGTCGCTCCTGATGGGCTCGCCTCCGGGCTACGTCGGTTACGGCGAAGGCGGCGTGCTGACCGAGGCGGTGCGGCGCAAGCCCTACAGCGTCGTGCTCCTCGACGAGCTCGAGAAAGCGCACCCGGGCGTCCAGGACGTCTTCTACCAGGTGTTCGACAAGGGCTCGATGAAGGACGGGGAAGGTCGGGACATCGACTTCCGCAACACGGTCATCCTCGCGACGACGAACGCGGGCACGGACACGATCATGTCGCTGATGGCGGATCCCGAGACGATGCCCGATGCGGACGGCCTCGCCGACGCGCTGAAGCCCGAGCTGCTGCAGACCTTCAAGCCGGCCTTCCTCGGACGCGTCACGCTGCTCCCGTACTTCCCGCTCTCGGACGAGACGATCAAGGGCATCGTGCGCCTGAAGCTCGACAAGATCGGGCGACGCATCGCGGCGAACTACTCGGCCGAGATGACCTACGACGACGCGGTCGTCGACTCGATCGCGAGCCGCTGCACCGAGGTCGAGTCGGGCGCGCGAAACATTGACCACATTCTGAACGGCACCCTACTTCCCGAAATGGCATCGAATTTCCTGAGCCGTCTCGCGGAGGGCAAGCCCATCACGGGTGTGGCCATTTCGATTGCCAGTGATGGCAGCCTCGCTTACGATCTCGACCGATAGCGGTCGACCGTGGGGGATCAGCCGCCACCCTGAGCCGCATCTGGCTGAGTAGAGAAGCAAGGACGCAATCGACGCGTCCTCAACCGACAAGAGACCTCCAGGAGGAGAACGATGGGCGTTTTTGTACAAGTCGATGGGATCGAAGGGGACTCGAAGTTCAAGAACCACGAGAACTGGATCGTCGCGGAGAGCTGCACGATTCCCACGACTCGCCCCGAGACCCAGACGACCATGGGTAAGGTCACGGACCGGACGCGTGCCAACGTCGACTTCGACGACGTCCAGCTGAAGAAGTCGATGGACATGGCCAGCCCGTTCCTCATGCACTGGAACCTGCAGGGCAAGGGCCGCAAGGTCACCGTCCACTTCACGGACGAGAACAACTGGTACCTCGAGTACGTGATGGAGAACACCATCCTCACGAAGCTCGACATCGACGCGGACGCCGAAGGTACCGCCACCGAGACCCTCTCGCTCGACTTCACGAAGATCGAGTACGTCTACCGGACGAAGAGCGAGACGGGCGACGAGTACGAGGTCAAGGGCAAGCGCCTGCACTACGACATCTCGACCGGCGTCCTCGACTAGTCGGTCTTTCGTCTCGGCTGCGCCGCGGTGCGGGGATCCCCCGTGCCGCGGCGTGGAGTCTCGTCCGCCACAACCCTGATCTCGGCAGGGGTCCCTCCGCGAGAGTGCGTGCATGTCTGACGTCACCATTCTGATGACGATCCCGGAGATCACGGGATCCTCGACGCTGATCGGGCACGAGCAGGAAGAGCCCTTCGGCTACGAGGGGTGGATCCCCGTCAAGTCGATCGGGTTCCAGCTCGCGCGGACGCATGCGGACACGAGC
This sequence comes from uncultured Planctomycetaceae bacterium, assembly GCA_964509445.1. Classification (GTDB taxonomy): domain Bacteria; phylum Planctomycetota; class UBA1135; order UBA1135; genus CAZDYS01. The sequence continues at coordinate 11,198 of CAZDYS010000008.1, read as the reverse complement.
GCTTCGACGCCGGCCCCCGGAGAGGACGGGGACCCGCCGCCCAACACGATCGAGACGCAGGTGCGTCCGATCGACATCTCGCGGACGTGCGACAACACGACCGCCGACATCCTCTATTGGCTCTCCAACAAGGACTCGAGCCAGACGACGAAGTCCGAGGTCTTCATCGACTTCGTCCACGACAGCGGCCTCTACTACCTGCGCTACCTCCTCAAGGGCGTGCAGCTGGTGCGGGGCGAGCTCGAGTTCGGAGATCCGGACGACGCGACGGAGAAGCTGACGCTGACCTACGACGAGGTCTGGATCTTCCAGCGCAGGATCCTGGAGTCGGGACAGGTCGACCTCGAGAGCAAGTCCGACCCGCTGGTCTACCGGGTCCCGGGCGCGGAGAACGAGAGCTAGCGGCTCAAACGGAGGGACAAGATGCCGGCGTACATGGCCATCGGGGAGTACGACGAGGAGAGCGGTTGGGTCACCCCGGAGATCAAGGGGGACGTCTCCGGTTCCTGGCACGACGGCTGGATCTGGATCAAGAGCTACAGCGTCCACATGAAGACCGCCAAGGCGCGGTTGGAGGCGTGGAACCGCCGTACGGGCGCGGGGCGCGAGACGTCGCACCGGGACGTGAGCGATCGCTCCGCCCGAGGCCTCAGCGCCGCGGAGCAGGAGAAGAAGAAGAAGGAGCGCAAGGAGGGGATCGAGGAGAACACCCTCACGATCGGCAAGCCGCGCGACATCTCCTCCACGCAGATCGCCGACTGGGTCCAGAACGACCCGGAGCTCGAGCGCGAGGGCTCCTACGCGATCCAGGTCGACCTGTGCACGGTGGAGGAGGAGCTCCCGTACCTGTCGCTCACGTTCCTCGGCATCACGCCGAAGTCCTCCAGCCTGCAGGGCGAGGACTCGGACAGCCTCGAGTTCATCTGGGAGCGGGCGCTGGTCTGCACCTGGGAGGTCACGGAGTCCGGCGAGGTCGGCCTCCAGCGCTCGAACTACGCCGAGTTCGGCGTCCCCGCCGCGAAGGGCGGAACGACCGCGGCCGACCGGGGGATCTCGGACAACCAGGCGCCGACGGCGGACCCGAACGCCAGCGCGGGGTCCGGCAAGTCCGGGCAGAACATGTACGCGGCGATCGGCGGGACGCTCCCGCCGGTTCCCGAGGAGTCCATCACCTACGAGCAGGAGCGCCGGAAGCTGTCCGTCGCCGACGTCGGTGAGGTCGCGTTCGAGCTCGAGTCGTTCCGCGTCGAGGAGCGCTTGTCGGCGCTGTTCTCCTACGACCTCGAGATGCGCTCGACCACGCTCGACATCGAGCCGAAGGACATCGTCGGGCACGACATCACGTTCAAGATCGAGGACGAGGAGAACGCGGCGATCGAACGCGAGGAGCGCAACTTCGGTGGCGTCGTCGCGCACTTCCTCATCGGGCAGATGAGCAGCGACCGTCGCAGGCGCTACTACGCGACGGTCTATCCCTCGGTCTGGAGGCTCACGCAGACCTCCAACAGCCGGGTGTTCCAGGACGTCACGGTCCAGGACGTGGTCGAGTCCGTGTTCTCGGACGCCGGCTTCTCCGACTACGACATGTCGGGGGTGACGAAGACGCACCCCACGATGACCTACTGCGTGCAGTACCAGGAGTCCGACTTCGCGTTCATCAGCCGCCTGCTGGAGGTCGCGGGGATCTTCTACTACTTCACGCACGACGAGAGCGGGCATCAGATGATGCTCTGCGACAGTCCGGCCGGTTACGTCGACTGCCCCGAGGACCTGGAGTACGCGACGGACTTCCACCTCGAGCCACGCGTGACCTCCTGGCGGAAGCACTACGAGTACGTGCCCGGCAAGTTCACGGCCTCGGACTTCAACTTCGAGACGCCGAACGAGCCGGTGAAGGTCGAGGCGACCACCCAGCTCGAGCTCCCGGACAGCGACAAGGCCGAGATCTTCGAGTATCCGGGGCGCTTCCCGGACTCCGAGGAGGGGACCACCGTGGTCGAGCGCCGGCTGCAGGCGCGCGAGACGGGCCACGTCTTCATCCACGCGGTCGGGTGCTACGACAGCATCTCCCCGGGCATGACGATCACCGTCGCCGGGCGCCCGGCCGAGGACGAGAGTGCGGACAGCGATCGCTTCCTGATCACCGGGATTCGTCACTTCGTCGAGCAGACGCCCGAGTACGGCGTGGGCATCGTGCGCTACCGCAACGTCTTCACGGCCATCCCCGAGGACACGCCGTTCGTCCCGCCGCGGCGGACGCCCAAGCCGGTCGTTCACGGCCCCCAGACGGCGATCGTCGTCGGCGCCCAGAGCGACACGGAGGAGACCGTCGACACCGACGAGTACGGCCGCATCAAGGTGCAGTTCCACTGGGACCGGCACCACGAGAAGGACACCGACAGCTCCTGCTGGATGCGCGTCGCGCAGCCGACGGCGGGTTCGGGTTACGGCTCCGTGTTCCTGCCGCGGATCGGGTGGGAGGTCGTCGTCTCCTTCCTGAACGGCGACCCGGATCGGCCGCTGGTCACGGGCGTCGTCTACAACGAGCTCCACAAGCCCTACCACGAGCTGCCGGCCGCGAAGCACAAGACCGTGATCATGTCGCGGAGCTGGCCGGACGGCGGCAAGGAGAACTTCAACGAGCTGACCTTCCACGACGAGAAGGACGCCGAGGAGATCTACATGCACGCCGAGCGCGACTTCAAGCGCGTGGTGGAGCACGACGACATCCTCGAGGTCGGCGAGAAGGAGGAGGGGAGCCAGACGATCACCATCGAGGGCAACCAGACCACCACGATCAACACCGGCAACCGCGAGCTGTCGATCGTCGAAGGCACTGACACCTCGACGATCAAGGGCGACCGGACCGTCACGATCGAGGAGGGTGCGGACGACCTCACGGTCAGTCAGGGCGACCAGAGCATGACCGTCAGCTCCGGCAGCCAGACGATGACGATCAGCTCCGGCGATCAGACCATCGACGTCTCCGCCGGCTCGAGCAACATCTCCGCCGGCACGGCCATCGAGCTCAAGGTGGGCGGCAACTCGATCACCATCGACACGTCCTCGATCACGCTCACCGTCGGGGGCTCCGAGGTCAAGCTCGACAACATGGGCGTCGAGGTGAAGGGCATGAACGTCAAGGCCAAGGCGGACATGCAGGCCGAGATCAAGGGCATGATGACAAAGGTCGCGGCGGACGCCATGCTGCAGACCGAGGGCGGCATCACGATGATGCAATGAGCCCGCTGGCCATGGAAAGCTCGCCCGAAACCGCCTTGTCCCTTCCCCCGCATCGCGCCGTCGCCGAGACGGCGGCGGAGATCCTCGAGCACTACGAGGCCAGCGCCGAAGCGTGCGAGCTCCTCACGGACGGCATGCCTCCGGCGGAGTTCCTGGATCGGCTGCGCGAACAGGAGCTCCACGAGGACGCCATCACGTTCCTGGCCTACGCGCTGGGGAAACGCGAGGCGCTCTGGTGGGGGCTGCGCTGCGTGCGCGAGGGCCTCGGCGAGGAAGAGCCCGCGGAGACGATCCAGGGCGCGGTCGACGCGGTCCAGGCCTGGGTGGACGAGCCCGGCGAGGACGCGCGCTACGCCGCCTTCCACGCGGCCGAGGCGGCGACCTACGAGTCCCCCGCCGGCTGTCTCGCGCTCGCGGTGTTCTTCAACGAGGGCAGCATGGCGCCGGCCGACTGCCCCGCCGTTCCGGTGGACGAGTGGTTCTGCGCGCGCACGCTCGCGGCGTCCATCCACGTGGGCTATCTGGGCGGAGACCCGAAGGAGGCGCCGGAGATGGCGAAGCGCTTCCTGGAGCTGGGGCTCGAGACGGCGACGCAGCCGGCCCCCTGGGAGTCCGAGCAACCGGGGGCCTGAGCCCCAGGAGGAATCGATGGGTCAACCCGCTGCACGAGCGACCGACATGCACGTCTGCCCGATGGTCACCGGGGTCGTGCCGCACGTCGGTGGTCCCTGTCTCCCGGGGGCGAACACCACCGTGTTGATCGGCGGACTGCCGGCCGTGCGGATGACCGACATGATGACGTGTGTCGGCCCTCCGGACATGATCGCGATGGGAGCCACGACGATCCTGATCAAGGGCATGCCGGCCGCGCGCCTGGGCGACTCCGGCGTGCACGGCAGCACGATCGTGCTCGGCCACTTCACGGTGCTGCTCGGCTAGAGCGGCGCCGGCGCGATGCGCGCGTCCTCCGCGGGGCGCGAGGGCCCGGGGGCCGTGTCGCCAGGACCGGAGCGACGGGCCGACCGAACGCTAGCCCGGTGCGTCGGAACCGGACGCGGGCGGCGTGGGGGAGGCGTCACCGGACTGCGCCGCCTCGGAGCCCTTCTCCAGGTGCTCCAGGAGGCTCTGCACGTGGGGGTCCTCGGGCGCGAGCTCCTGGGCCCTCCGCAGGGTCGTCGCCGCCTGCCGGCGGTCGCCGACCGCCAGGAGGATCTCGCCCAGGGCCGCGAAGGTGGGCGCGTGGCGCGGGTCGCGCTCGGCCAGGAGGGCCAGGCGCATGAGCGCGGCCATCGGGTCGCCGGCCTCGAAGCTCGCCCAGCCCGCCCCGAGCGCCGCATCCCGGTGCTCGGGATCGATCGCGAGCGCCCGCTCGTAGCTCGCGAGCGCCGCCGTGGGATCCTCGAGCTCGCGCAGCACGTGCCCGAGGTGGAACCGCAGCGGCGCGAACTCCGGGTGCGCGGCGCAGCCTCGCTCCAGCAGCGCGCGCGCCTCGGCGTGCCGCCCTGCCTGGGCCTCGAGGACGCCCAGGAGGTGGGTCGCGTCGCGGTGATCGGGCTCCTCCTCGAGGACGGCCCGGTAGCCCGCTCGTGCCTCCTCGAGCGCGCCGCTTCGATGCCGTTCGTGGGCGGCGCGGAGGCGGGTGGCGAGGTCCGTCACGCGCTCAGAGGCTCGCGCTGAGGCTCATCGGGCAGCTCGAGCCGCAGGCGGCTCCGAGGGCCAGTCCGAAGCCCGCCGCCGAGGCGGAGGCGGAGAAGCTCGCGAGGGCGGAGATCCCGACCAGGCCGCTCGCGGAGAGCGCCAGCAGCGCCGAGACGTCCAGTCCCGCCGCGAGGCTCGCGCTGGCCGCCGCGCTCGCCTGGGCGCTGGCCGAGGCGGACAGGGCGGCCGCCAGGCCCACGGGCAGGGAGAGCTCCGCGAAGGCGGAGGGCTGCGCGTTCAGCGCGGCGACGGCCGAGGCGAAGCCACCGGCGAAGACGTCGAGCCCGAGGTTCATCTGGATCGAGGCGATCGCCGAGAGGATCGCCATCGCGGGCATCATCGCGCCGACCGAGAAGTTGAGGCTCGGGAGCGAGAGGCTCGCCAGCGCGGACAGGCTCGCGGCGAAGCTCGCCATCCCCTCGGCACCGAGGCTCGCGGCGCCCATCGCGCTGGCGGAGGCCGCGAGGCTGCCGGAGGCCGCGGCCATGGCGGAGAAGTTCGCCGACGCGGAGCCGTCGACGACCGCGTTGAGCGCCGCCTGCAGGGACGCGGCCGCCGTCGCCGAGGCGAACAGGCCGACGCCGAAGGTCGCGTTCAGGCTCCCCACGAGGGAAGCGAGGGCGGACAGCGAGACCCAGGCGCTCGCGTCGAGGCTCGCGAGCGCGAGGAAGGCCGACATGTTCGCGTTCGCGGCGTGGATCGTCGCCGCGAGAGACGCCGCGAGGTCGACGCCCAGCGCTCCGCCCAGGCCGACCCCGGCGCCGACGCCCAAGCCGAGCCCCGCGGAGATCGCGGCACCGGCGGAGGCGATCGCGCTGACGTTGGCGGAGGCCATCGCGTTCAGGCCCAAGCTCGCGTTCGCCGCCATCCCGGCGCTCAGGGCGGCGGCCGCCGCGGCGCTCATCATCCCCGAGAGCTCTGCCAGGGCCGAGGGCATGACGATGCCCGGCGGCGTGATCGCGAGCGCGGCGTGCATCTCCGCGATGCCCTGCGCACAGATACAGACCATGTCCTTCTCCCTCCTCGAGGCCGTGGGCGCCAGCGGGACGCCCGCCCCCAGTCTACGCGAGTCGGTGAACACGCGTCGAGCCGTGCAGGAGGCTCCGTGCCCCGGCCAGGCGTCCCCGGCGGGCGGGAGGCGCCCGAGGCGTCCACGTGCCGAACAGTTGTCCACGCATCGGTCGCCTCTTCCCGGACATTCGACGGTCCGGAGCTACCTCGACGTTATCCTGGCATTCGTTCGACTGCATTTGCGCCAAGGGAGAAGGGGCCGGCCGGCGCGGACCTTCGGTCTCCCGCCGGCGACACAATCCGACAGAACCCCTGCTCCCCAGCCACCATGCCCGCCACGCTCGAGAACCTCGAGGCCCTGAAGAACTGGACCGAGTACCGCACCTTCATGAAGGAGCGGCTCAAGATGGTTCCGGCCAGCGACTGCCCCGTCTACGTCAGCAAGGAGAAGGTCGACTTCCAGATCGACGGCAAGCCCTGGCGCGGGTTCGCGTTCCTCGCCGGCCCGAAGGGCCAGATCGCCGCGAAGAAGATCAAGAAGGAGGGCGTGCTGTGGCGTGAGGCGACGGCCTCGCTGCAGTCGAAGGAGTTCACCATCGAGGGGCTCTCGCCGCAGCACCTCAAGCAGGTCGGGCTCACGCTGAAGAAGCTGAAGCTCGGCTACACGGTGGCCGGCGGCGGCGAGGGCGAGGAGGAAGCCGGGCCCGATCCGCAGGCGGTCACCGCGGCCCAGAACCGCGTGAAGGCGCTGGCGGACGCGGTCAAGCGCGCCGCCGCGGCCGGCGTCCCGCGCAACGATCCGGCCCTGAAGGAAGCCGCGACGCTCGCCCAGGAGGCCCAGCGTCTGAGCAGCCAGGACCCGGAGCGAGCGGAGCAGCTGCTCGTCCTCGGAGAGTCCAAGGTCCAGGACGCGGAGAACGCCGCGGAGGCGGCCGCGGAGACCCAGGGCGAGGCGGCCGAGTACCAGACGCGTCAGCAGGAAGCGGTCGACGCGATCCGCGACGCGGCCAAGCTGCGCGTGGCGAGCAACGACGGTCTCCTCAAGCAGGCCGCCGGCGAGGCGAAGAACGCCGAGAAGTCGATCCAGAAGGAGGACTTCTCCACGGCGGACCGTCAGCTCACGACGATCGAGGACCTGCTCGCGCAGGTGGAGGAAGGGCCGGAGCCGGGCGACGACGAGGAGGTCGAGCTGGCCGGCCTCGCCGACTGGGCGACCTACCGCAAGTTCCTGAAGCTCGAGCTCAAGCGGATGCCTCCGGAGGGCGGCGCGTTCTACATGTCGCGCAAGAAGGTCGAGTTCGACGTCGGCGGCAAGCCCTACAAGGCGTTCGCGGTGCTGCTCGGCAAGGAGTCGAAGCTCAAGCCGACGGTCCAGACGCTGAAGAAGGAAGGGACGCTCCTGTTCGAGGGCTCCGTGCGGCAGGAGGGCAAGACACTGCTCGTCAGCGGCATCCAGCCGGAGTTCATCAAGGGAGCGATCAAGCTCTTCATGAAGCTGCGCCTGGGGCGCAAGATCCGCCTGGACCAGCAGCCCGAGGGGGCGGCCTCCCAGACCGCTCCGGCGGAGGCCCCGGAAGGCGAGGTCTCGGCGGAGCTCAAGCAGGCCATCCTGGACCAGGCCGCGGCCTGGCAGCGGATCGCGGTCGACGTCGACAAGCAGGTCGCCGGCCTGAAGTCCCAGCTCAAGTCCTCCGGAGACGAGGACCTGATCGAGATCGCGAACGTCGGGCTCACGGGACTCACGGACGTCCCGCGTCGGCCGCTGATGGATGCGATCGAGTCCCTCAAGAAGGCGTCCGACGCGAACCTCCGCGCCGCGATCGCCAAGACCCAGCGCGCGCTGACCGCCTACTCTCGCTACCTGGAGAGCGACGAGCGGATCGAAGCCTGCGAGAACAACCCCTTCGGCGTCCAGGTGCCGGTGCGTCGCACGCTGACGCCCGCCCTCGCTCAGTTCGAACGCGTCCTCACCCAAGCCGGCTGAGCCTCGGCCTCGACACCCCTAGATTCCAAGAACCATGTTCACCATCCCGAACTTCAAGCTCGCGTTCCGCATGGGGCAGGACGCGCTCGAGGAAGCCGCCCACGAGATCGAATCCGGCGTCCACGAGGTCGCGGACCGCATCAACGACGCGCTGCTCGCGCGCAAGATGCGCTCGATCGGCGAGGACCTGCAGACCTTCAAGGCCAACGTCGAGGCGCTCGCCGAGGCCGGCAAGAGCGAGGAGCCGTTCAAGACCGACCTCAAGACCTTCACCAACGCCCTGCGCGCGCAGAAGGACTCCAGCGCCGGGTTGATCGAGCGCTACCGCGCGCTCGAGACGCTCGAGAAGGCGGTCCAGAACAAGATCTCCGACTCCAAGGTCGCCGGGCTGAACCTCGACGATCCGGCCAGCGGCGGCATCCTCGCGGAGGAGCTGAAGAAGCGCTACCAGATCAAGTTCCGCCTCGAGGAGGGCGTCAAGAATCGTCGTGGGAAGTACAACCACAAGAAGCTCGACCCCGAAGGGGAGGCGAAGACGCTCTACGAGCTCTACCAGTCGCTCGGCAAGGCTCCGGCCTTCCCGCACTCGCACCTGAAGAAGATCACCACGACGCTGATGCCTGCGGACAAGCAGGGGGAAGGCGCCTGGTACAGCCCGAGCGGCAAGTCCGCCGGCATCGAGTGCAAGCGGCCGGACGAGAGCCTGAACTACACCGATCACCTGTTCTCGGACGACAACTTCCCGACGAAGACCGACGAGGAGGGGCGGGAGGTTCCGGATCGCGATCCGGACTGCATGCCGAAGAACCGCGACGAGGTGAACTACTTCAGCTGGGCGACGCTGCACGAGGTCGGCCACGCGGTCGACGCGAAGCACGGTTGGATGGACAAGAACCAGAAGTCGAACAAGTACGGCGGCTGGATCGAGTACGGCAGCAACGTCAAGCCGATCGCCGAGGTCGTCGCCGCGCACTTCGGAGGCGAGGCCGGCCTGGAGGGCGACGACCTCAAGACGCTCACCAAGTACACGGTCGACATGATGAAGAGCGGTCGCAGTCGGCAGCGCGGCTCCGACGAGGAGAAGGCCGTGCGCCCCGACGTCGACGCCTGGGTCGCCGCCGTGCGCGTCGACAAGGGGCTCTGGTGGGACCAGGCCCAGAGCAAGGCCAACGCGATCGGCGGCCGCGTGTACCACGAGGCCTACGGCAACTCCTGGGTGTCCTACAAGCTGGACGCCCGTCGCCAGGGGATCCAGGGCTACCAGTTCCGCGCGCCCGGCGAGTGGTTCGCGGAGCTCTACGCCGCCTGCTACAGCGACAAGATGAAGGACAGTCACCCGTTCATGAAAGAGCTCAAGGCCCTGGAGAAGTAACCGATGTCCCTGTTCGAGACCACCGAGCTCGCGTGCCCGTCCTGCGGGACGCACGTCCTCTTCGAGATGGTGCACAGCGTCAACGCCGACCGGCGTCCCGACCTGCGCGCGGCCATCCTCAACGGCACGTTCCAACTCGAGACCTGCCCGAGCTGCGGCAAGGCGTTCCGCACGGATCCGAAGTTCACGTACCTCAACCTCGCGAAGGACGAGTGGATCGCGGTCTACCCGGATCCCGAAGCGGCTCGCTGGCGTGAGCTCGAGGAAGAAGTGCAGGCGCTCTACGACGAGTCCTTCGGTGCCGGCGCGCCGGCGGCCGCCCGGGCGCTCGCGAAGGACGTCCGGCCGCGCCTGGTGTTTGGCTGGGGCGCGCTGTGCGAGAAGCTCCGGGCGCAGGAGGACGGGCTGGACGACGTCGAGCTCGAGCTCCTGAAGATCGGCTTGCTGCGCAACCTCGAGACGAAGCACTACTCGCTCGAGATGGAGACGGAGCTCCGGTTCGTGTCCGCCGTCCCGGCTCCCGAGGACGCGGGCGAGGAAGCGGAAGACACGCTGTCCTTCGCGTGGATGGAAGGGGGCACCTCCGAGGTGCTCGAGGCGCTGTCCGTCCCGCGCTCTCTCTACGACGAGATCCGCGCGGACAACCGCCTGTGGGCCAAGCTGCGCTACGAGCTCTCCCAGGGCATCTTCGTCGACATGGAGAGGCTCGTCACCATCGGAGCCTGAGCGATCGGGCCACGCGCTCCCCCTGGCGGGAGCGGCCCGGTCGGAACGCGAACGACCCGCCCCGATGCTCGCGCGTCGGGGCGGGTCGTTCGGTTTCCGGGCTGCGGGCGCCCGCTACTCGCGCGCGAGGTCGACCGACAGGTTGACGATCTTGTTCGGCGGGACCGTGACGGTGTGCGTCTGGGACACGTGGCCCGGCGAGCTGAAGCGCAGCTCGTGCGTCTCGGTGCCCAGAGCGGCGGAGTCGAGCACGATGCTGTAGGTGCTCTCCCCGTCGACCTCCACGCGCAGGTCCGTCCCGACCACCTCGATGGTGGCCTGGCGCAGGATGGCTCCGTCGCTGCGCAGGTTGCCGAAGACGCTGTTGGGGCGGTCGAATTTGGGATTGGTTTGGCTCGTCACGTCGGGCTCCTCCACGGGGGTCGTCTCGGGACCCGTCGGGCTTCCGCAGCTCGCGAAGGCGAGCGCGGCCAGGATGAATGCGAGGGATTTCATGTCGGTTGCGACCTCCGCGCGAACCTTAGCATCCCGCTCGAACCGATGCACTCGAGCGGGCGGGTCACAGCGGTCAGCCTTGCGTCCAGCCTCCTCGCACCGGAGTGCCGGCGAGAGAGCGCAGCGCCGCCAGGCGCACGCGGTCCGCGTCGCGCACGCTGGTGAGCGGCACCAGGCCGGCCTCCGCGATCGTCTGGCCCGCTCGCTCGCTCAGGAGAACCTCGCTCGGCGGGACGACCTCGAGCGTGCCGTCCACTTCCACCAGCGGGAGCGGAAGGCGCTCGAGCTCCCAGCGTCCTTCCGTGGCGAGACCCCAGCCGTGTTCCTCGAACCCGCGGGCCATCGTGAGGAGGCCCGCGAGCGCGCCGCTGCCCCACAGGAGGCCCTCGTGACGCGGCGGGGCGCCGAGCTCCTCGAACCGCAGGCGCTCCGTGGGGGAGGAGCGCGCGCCGTAGGGCATGCGCAGCAGGAGTCGCGGCAGGAACAGCGCGGCCCACTCCGCCTCCGGGCGAGCGCACAGCGAGGTCCAGGCGCGCACGTGGTCCTCGACGGGGTCCCAGTCGGCCGGATCCGGACGCTCGTGTAGCGCCTCGACGCCGAGGACGCTGGCGGACGCGGCGGCGAAGAGCGGCGTCCGGGCGGCCTCGGCGAGCCGCGCGGCGCGCGCCA
>CAZDYS010000007.1:0-24517 GCA_964509445.1 uncultured Planctomycetaceae bacterium | reverse complement strand
GGAGCCGGCGTCCCCGAGCATGCCGCCGAGCATCACGCCGCCGACGCTCACCGAGTAGCGTCCCGGGCGCAGGTACTCGAGCTCGTAGCGACCCTGGTCGTCGGTCGCGCTCTCCGCGTAGTGCCCGCCCATGAAGCTGCCGTACTTGAGACCTCCGTCGACCCCCAGCGTGACGCGGCAGTTCTTCACCGGATCGCCGTCCGGACCGGTGACGGTGCCGGTGATGCGACCGAGCGGCAGCTCGAAGTCGGCGCTCACCTCCGCCACCTCGTCCGGCACGTTCTCCTGGAACTCGACCGAGACCTGCTGGCCCATGTCCTCGACCTTCTGGACGGTGACGAGGTAGCCGCCGCGCTCCTCGAGCTCGACCTCGTAGCCCCCCTGCGCGTCGGTCATGGCCATCTTGAGCTGCCCCATGCTCGCGCCGCTCTCGGGGACGAACGAGATCATGGAGTTCTCGACCGCCTGACCGTCGTGCGTCACGCGCCCGCGGACGAGGACCGGATCCTCCGCCGGCTTGCCGAGCACGACCTCGGTCTCCTCGCCGTCGAGGATGTCGACCATCGCGAACTCCATCCCCTCCAGGAAGTCGTTCATCCCGCCCTCGGTCGAGCCGTCGAGCTCGCCGGTCATCATGTTGCCGGTCGCAATCACTTGCCACTGACCGGGCTCGAGGTGCTCGACGCGGAACGCCCCGTCGCCGTCGGAGGTGTCGATGTGGCGACGCGAGAAGTCGGGCATCGACTGGACGGTGATCATTCGGCCGGCCCAGGGCTCGCCCTCGGAGTTCAGCACGGTCCCGATCAGGGTCCCGCCCGTGCGGAGCCGCAGCACGACGTCCTCCGTCGTCTCTCCGGCGAAGACCTCGACCGGTTCGGGCGTGCTCGAGGCGAAGCCCTGGTGCGTCGCGAGGACGGACGCGGCGCCGGGATCGAGCCCCTCGAGCAGGAAGCGCCCTTCGGCGTCCGTGCGGGCCTCGGGTGCGTTACCGGTGCGCTGCATCTCGACCATCGCGTTGAGGTCGAGCTCGAGCTGCACCTTCGCGCCGGCGACCGGCTGGTCCGCCGTGTCGAGCACGACGCCCGCGACGGACGCCGCCGGCTGCAGCTGGAACACGAGCTCGTCGGCCGTAGGCAACGTCACGACCTTCGTCTCGGAGCGCGCCTGTCCGTCGGCGAGCGCGAGGACCTCCCAGTCCCCGGCCGACAGGCCTTCGAGCTCGAACTTGCCCTCCTCGTCCTCGAACGAGGCGTCGCTGGTCTCGGCGCCGATGCCGAACATCCCGCCGCTGCCGGTCTGCTTCGCGGTGATCCGGAACGCGGGGATCGGGTTGCCCTCCGTGTCCTCCACGCGTCCGCTGAGGGTGAGCAGGCGCTCCAGCTCGAGGCGCAACGGGTCGCCGCCGGGGCGCACGCCGTCGACCTTGGCCTGCCAGGTGTCGTCCTCCCCGGAGAGCGAGGCGCGCACGACGAAGACGGACTCCTTGAGGCCACTCAGCTCGAAGCGGCCGTCGGCGTCGGTGGTCCCGCTCGCGCCGTGCGAGGTGTCGACCGCTCCGCCCGCCATCGCGAGGCCGCCGAGCGCCACCTGGTCGATGGACGCGCGCACGAAGACGTCCGGCGCGGGCTCGCCGTCGGGGAAGGCGACGCGACCGGTCACGACTCCACCCTTGGACAGCGTGATCTGGGCGACCTCGAAGGTCTGTCCGTCGACGACTTCCTCCGCGAGACGCTCGCCGTAGGGCACGAACCCGTCCTTGGAGACGCGCAGCTCGACGCGACCGGGCATGACGTTCGGGAGCGTGAAGCGTCCCTCGGCGTCGGTCTCGGTCTTCTTCAGCGAGCCCATCCCCTGACCGAGCGGGCCGGGATAGCGCGTCGCGACCTTGGCGCCCTCGATCGGACTGCCTCCTTCGTCCGCCACGCGGCCCTCCAGGATGACGCCGTGGACGAGCTGCAGGTCCGCCCGACGGTGCTGGCCCGGCGCGGTCTCGAGCCCGAGCTCGACGCTCATCGCGACCTGGTCGTGACGGAAGAAGAAGCCGTGGGCGATGTCGCAGGGCACGCCGCGGAACTCGTAGTTGCCCTCGGCGTCGACCTTCGTGCGGATCTCGTAGCCGATGTCCTGGACGATCGTGGGGTCGAAGTTGGCGGTGATGTCGGGACCCAGCGCGATGACCTCGTCCTCGAGCTCGAGGTCCGCGGCCGTGAGCCCCGGCGGCGGGAGGATGCGCCCCGTCACGCGCGCTCCGAGCTGACCGCCGAGCAGCGGCGCCTCGAGCGGCGGCAGCGAGACCTCACGCGTCTCGAGCGAGTAGACGTAGCGACCCGCGAGCGCGAGGTGGACCGACTCGACGTCCTCCGGGACCTGAAGCGTGAACGTGGCGTCGCGCTCCATCTCCGTGAACGCGATCAGCTCGTCGTCCTTGCCGTCGTGCCAGGCCTCGTAGGCGGGGCCGCTCCCGCCGTAGATCCCGCGCGAGCCGCGACGGGTCGAGAGCGCGAGGACGAGGACCCGCTCGTCCGCCGGCGTTCCCTCGGGCAGGCGGACGCGGCCCTTCAGCTCGCTCGTCGTGCCCTCCAGCACGCTCGCGCGCTTGGGACCCTCGTCCTCGGCGAGCGGCGCCAGCAGGACGGCGTCGTCGCTCGCGTCCGGCTCCGCGGCGCTCGGGGCCGCGAGCTCGGCGGAAGAGGCCTCGGGAGCCGGGTCCGTGCGAGCGACGTCGCCGCGACGGCCAGCGTCGTCTCCGCGGGAGTCGCCTCCCCCGAGGAAGACGGCCAGGGCGGCGATGGCGACGACGAGAACGAGAGCGAGCAGCAGAAGGGGAGCTTTGGAGCGCATGAGTGGTGGCGCGAGGCGCTGCGGGGACGACGGCGAGCTAGGAAAGGCCCGTACCGTCGGACACGGGCGTCCATTCTCTCGGGATTCGCCGCGCTCCCCACCCTTTTTGTCCCGAAGGGCCCGGAAGGGGCCCCCGGGAGTCCTTCCAGGGGTCTCGCCGCCGGCGCTCCCCGCCCTCTAGAGGGACAGCGTCGTCCCGATCCCGCGTTCGCGCGCCCGCTCCACGAGCCGCACCGCCGTGGCCATGTCCTCCAGCCCGATGCCGAGGTTCATCGCGAGCGTGACCTCCGCCGCCTCCTCTCGACCGGGCGCCCGACCGCACAGGATGTCGCCGAGCTCGGCGTCCGGATCGGGCGTGGCGGCGAAGTAGCCGATCGAGCGGTAGTGCGCGAACTGCGGCAGGTCGTCGGTCACGAGGCGGTCGACGGCCCGCAGCGCGTCGCCCGTGAAGTAGGAGTCGAAATCGACCGCGGACGCGAAGCTCCCTGGCTGCAGCCAGCCGGCCTCGATCGTCGGGGTGGGCTCCTTCAGGATCGGTCCGCTCGTGACGACCAGCTCGCTCTCCTCGACGGCGCGTCGGGCCGTGGGCACGACCTCGATCGTCAGGTCGAGCCGCTCCCCCATCTCCGCCGCGAAGCGCTCCGCCACGGACGCGTCGAGGTCGTAGGCGCGCACCTCGCGGACGGGGAACGAGCAGGCGAGCGCCTCGAGGTTGCTGCGCCCCTGCACGCCGCAGGCGACGATGCCGACGGACGCGCTGTCGGGACGCGCGAGGACCTTGGCAGCCACGGCCGTCGCCGCGCCGGTCCGCATGGCCGTGATCCACGTCGCGTCCAGGACGGCAGTGGGGAAGCCGGTCTCGGGGTCGTTCAGGACGAGCAGCCCGCTGATGTAGGGCAGCCCGCGCCGCACGTTGTCGGGGAAGCCCGAGACCCACTTGATGCCCGCGGCCCCGAGCGACGGGATCCACGCGGGCATCGCGTGCAGGAACGCGTCCGGGGCCGGGTGAATGCCGGGCTTGGGCGGCATCTCCACGCGCCCCGCGCCCTTCTCCCGGAACATCTCCTCGAGCGCCGCCAGGATCTCGGGCATGGACAGCCCGACCGCTTCGACGTCCGCCCGCGACAGATAGAGGAGCTCGTTCTTCATCTCGCGCATTGTGCCCGCCGCGGCGACGGAGGAAAGCCGAGCGGTTCGGCGATCGGCGAGCTCGCGAAGATGTTGCGTGCCCGCGTCACGCCGCCCGCCGCGCGCGAGAAAGATCAATCTCTCGCGAAGGAGGTTGACAGCCCTCCCCGGCGCGGTTGGCATCTCGCGCATGGTTCGCAAACAGATCGTCCTCGCGGCACTCGGCTACGGCCTCCGACCGCGCACGTCCTCCGTGCTCCTGATGTGCACGAATGCGAGAGGACCCTCCTCGGCGATCTGATCCGACCCTTCCGTTCCGGACCGAACACCCGCCGAGGCCCTGCTGGCCGCGGCGGGTTTTTTCGTGCCGGCTCCCCACCTCCTCCCTTCCCCATGAATGACCTACCGTTCCCGTGACGACCGCAACCGCAACTCTGACTCTCTGGCTGCTGATGGACCCCCTGGGCAACCTGCCGGTCTTCACCACCGTCCTGCGTGGTGTCGCTCCGAGCCGGCGTCGCCGGGTCCTGACGCGTGAGCTCCTGCTCGCGCTCGCCTTCCTCGTCTCGTTCCTGTTCCTGGGCCGCTACGTGTTCAGCATGCTCCACCTCGAGGCGGAGAGCGTGCAGATCGCCGGTGGCCTGATCCTGTCGATCATCGCTCACCGCATGCTCTTCCCCCGTCCCGAGGGCACCTGGGGCGACGCCGTGGGGAGCGAGCCGCTCTTCTTCCCGCTCGCCGTCCCGATGATGGCGGGCCCGGCCACGCTCTCGCTGTTGCTCCTGCTCTCGAGCAGCGAGCCGGGCCGAACCGACGACTGGCTGCTGGCGGTCCTGTGCGCCTGGGCCGGCAGCGCCGGGATCCTGTCCCTGTCCGGTCTCGTCGGGCGCTATCTCGGCGAGCGCATCCTGACCGTGCTCGAGCGCCTGATGGGCATGCTGCTGACCTGCATCGCGGTGCAGATGATCGTCGGCGGCGTCTCCGGCGTGCTCGGCACGGCCTGAAACGCGAGCGGGGAGGCGACGGTCGCGTCGCCTCCCCGCTGGTTCCCCGGCAGCCGTCGCCGGGGCGGCGGTACCTCAGGAGAGGACGCCGGACTCGACGTGGTGTCCGTTGCCCACGCGCGGGAGCCGGTCGCCGTTCGCGTCCGCGTGGCCGTTGGACCGCGCGGTCGGGGTCAGCTCGACCTCGCGCAGGGCCTCTGCCTCCTTGGAGATGCCGGCCAGCGTGAAGACCCGCTTCACGAGCCGGATCCGCTCCTGCATGGAGAGCGAGGCGACCGGGATGTAGGGCACGTCGAAGAGCTCCAGCAGGAGCTTCACCATGCCGTCGATGCGCAGGACCTCTTCCCAGTTGGCCGCCTCGCGGACGCCGTCCTCGGCGAGCAGCTCCTGGTGCGGGCGCATGTAGAACACGATGCCCGTGCGGACCTTCTCCATGTAGCTCTGGAGACGCGGGTCCTCGAAGGTGCGGCGCAGGATGGTGGCGTGGTGCGCGGCGTAGGCCAGGTTGCAGAACGCGCGGTCCGAGACGAAGGAGCCCGCCTGGGCGTCCTCCGCAGCGATCTGGCGCTCGAACACGGCGGCCTGGTAGGTGTCGACCAGCGCGATGTCCGTGCGAAGGGAACCGAGCTTGGCCTCGAGCTCCGCGAGAACGCCCCGGGCGACCTCGGAGATCATCGGAAGGCCGTATTCGTCGCGAATCCAGCGGGCCAGGGTGGTCTTGCCGGTGGAGTGGGCGCCGACCAGGTAGATGCGATGGGTGGTGGTCATGATCCTCCTCTTACGCAACATCTTGCGGTCCGAACCGCTCTCCGTCCAGCCTGGGGACGCCCTTGTGCGACGGCCTCAGGGGGTCCTGGGGCGCGGGAACCGGGCGCCGACGTCGTGCTGCCAGGCGCGCAGCCGCGTGCGGAGCTCCTCCACCTTCTCGGGCTCGCGGGCGGCGAGGTCCTCCCCTTCCGCGAGGTCGCGGGACAGGAGGTACAGCTCCGTCTCGCCGCCCTCGGCGGTGCCTTCGGGCCCGAAGAACTCGATCAGCTTGAAGGGGCCGGAGCGGATCGCGGCTCCCGGGCGGCCGCCCTGGTTCCCGTAGTGCGGGTAGTGCCAGAAGACCGGACCCCGGTCGTGCGCCGCGCCGCGCAGCGCGGGCACGAAGCTCACCCCGTCGAGGTGCTGCTCCGGCCGCGGGGCGAGACCGGCGAGCTCGAGCAGCGTCGGGTAGAAGTCGGGACTCGTGACGACCGCGTCGGACACGGAGCCGGGCCGCGTGACCCCCGGCGCACGCACGATCGTGGGCTCGCGAACGCCTCCCTCGTAGAGCCAGCCCTTGCCCGCGCGCAGCGGGAGGTTCGAGGTCGGGTGCCCCTCGGACGTCGACAGCCCGCCGTTGTCCGAGGTGAACACGACGATGGTCCGCTCCGCGAGGTCGAGCCGATCGAGCGTCTCGAGCACGCTGCCGACGGCCTGATCCATCGCCTCGACCATGCCCGCGTAGACCGCGTGATCCTGGACGAGACGCAGCTTGCGCGCGCCCTCGGTCCCCCACCGATCGTCCCGCTCCCCCGTTCGCGCGGCGTACTTCTCGCGCAGGTCCTCGCGCGCCATCAGCGGCGTGTGGACCGAGTAGAACGACAGGTAGGCGAAGAACGGCCGGTCGCGGTGTCGCTCGAGGAAGCCGCACAGCTCGGAGGCCAGGCGAGCGGGCAGATGCTCCCCGTCCGGTCCGTCCGCGAGGCGCGGGTTCCCGTAGGGCGAGAAGTACTTCTTCCCGCCGTAGGGCCCGCCCTGATGGATCCCGCCGTGGTTCTCGTCGAAGCCCTGGTCCTCGGGCCACCAGCCCTCCGGTCCGAGGTGCCACTTGCCCGCGAAGAAGGTCGCGTAGCCTTCCTCGCGGAACGCCTCGGCCAGCGTCTGCTCCTCCAGCGGCAGCCGATCGGCGTAGGGCGCCGGCAGGAGCGGCGTGTCGCGCTTCCAGCGCTCGGGCTGGTTGCCACGGTTCATCGAGATGTAGTCCGTGATCCCGAGGCGCTGTGGGTACTTGCCCGTCAGCAGGCTCGCGCGGGTCGGACTGCAGACCGGGCAGGCCGCGTAGGCGCTCGTGAGCTGCATGCCGGTGCGCGCGAGCTGGTCGAGGTGCGGAGTCTCGTAGAACGAGCTGCCGGTGCAGCCCAGGTCGGTCCAGCCGAGGTCGTCGACGAGGAAGAACAGGACGTTGCGAGGCGCGCGCTCGTCGTCTTCCGCGTCTCGCGCCACGTGCGGCGACGCGGAGCAGGCGACCAGTCCGAGCGCAGCGAGCAAGAGGCCGATGTGCATCGCGTCCATCCTATGTACGCGCCCGCTTTTCCGAAGAAGCCTGCCACCGGATCCACGCGCCCGCGGACTGGAGCGGTCCCACCCGAAACTCCCCTCCCATGCAGACCCTGCTCTCTCTCGCGCTCCTGTTCGCCGTTCCCCAGGACCCGGAAGCCCCGTTCCTGCGCTGGCACTGGTTCGTCGACGACGACCGCGTGGCGCTCGCGGGCTACGACCCGGTCGCCTATCACCTCCTGGACGAGGCCGTTCCCGGAGATCCCGAGCTGGAGCTCGAGCACCGCGGCGTCCGCTACCGCTTCGTCGATCCGGAGCACCGCGACCGGTTCGCCCAGGAGCCCGAGAGCTACCTCCCGGCCCACGGCGGCTGGTGCTCCTGGGCGCTCTCCCAGGACGCCTCCACGACCGGGGCCGCGCCTCAGCGCCTGGCTCCCGACCCGACGCACTTCCAGCGGATCGACGGGCGGATCCACCTCTTCGCACGCGGACCGGGCTTCGACGGGAAGAGGAGCTGGGAGAGCGCCCCGCAGGCGACTCGCGAGCGCGCCGACGCGTTCTGGGCCTCGCGCGAGGCCCTCGCCGCACGCATCGGGCCGCTTCCCGAGGGCATGAACGCCGCGGCCCCGATGGAGACGGCGCAGTTCGACTTCTTCATCGGGACGTGGAACTCGGACTACCAGGTGCGCGTCTCGCCCGAGTCCCCCGGGAAGGTCCGCCTCCAGGGCCTCTGGACCGCGCGCTACGGCTGGCAGGGCTACGCGATCTACGACGACTGGGTGCAGGTCGGCGCGCCTCCCAACACGTCCGGCCCGGCGATCCGGTCCTTCGATCCGCTCCGTCGCGAGTGGGTGATGCACTACATCCCGATCAACGCTCCGCTGCGAGCGGTCTGGAGGATGACCGGTCGCTTCGACGACGCGGGAGAGCTCCACGGGGAGCTCGCGCTCACCGACGCCCAGGGCAGACCCTTCCTCCAGCGCATCCACTTCCGCGACATCGGCCCGGACCGCTTCACCTGGAGCTGCGACCGCTCCTACGACGACGGCGAGACCTGGCTGATCGACTTCGGAGTCGGGCAGAACACGCGCCGGCACGAGGACTGAGCCGCCGCTTGCGGAGGGCGAACGTGCGTCGGGGGCTCGGGGAGGCTCGGAGACCGTAGGATGCGCGCCTCTTCCCCCCGAGGTATCCAGATGCTCCTGATCTCCGCGCTGCTGCTGACTTCCCCGTTCCTCCCGACGACCCCCCAGGACGCCCCCGCCGAGACGGCCGAGGACGCGGGCCGGGACGTGCTGGAGCTCATGGACGTGTTCGAGCTGGAACACGTCGCCGACCCGCAGATCTCGCCCGACGGCGAGCGCATCGTGTTCGTCCGTCGCTCGATGGACGTGATGCGGGATTCAGGCCGGGCGCGCCTGTGGATCCTCGACACGGATGGCGGGGAAGCGCGTCCGCTCACGCGCGGCGAGGTGAACGAGACCACGCCCCGCTGGTCGCCGGACGGTTCGAAGCTCGCGTTCGTGTCGATGGAGGCGGGCTCCTCGCAGCTCCACCTGCGCTGGATGGACTCCGGCGAGAGCACGCGGTTGACGCAGCTCCTCGAGTCTCCCGGCTCCCTGACCTGGTCGCCGGACGGCAAGTGGCTCGCGTTCACGATGTTCGTGCCCGAGTCGCCCGAGCCCATGGCCTCGCTGCCCTCGGCACCGGAAGGCGCGAAGTGGGCCGACCCGCCCATCGTGATCGAGAACCTGCAGTACCGCTCGGACGGGGCCGGCTACCTGGACCCGGGCTTCACCCAGGTCTTCGTCGTGTCGGCCGAGGGAGGAACGCCGCGCCAGCTCACCGAGGGTCGCTTCGACCACGGCGGACGCCTCTCGTGGACGCCGGACTCGAAGTCGATCGTCCTGAGCGCGAACCGACGCGACGACCACGAACTCGAGCCCAACGACTCCGAGCTGTGGGAGCTCGACGTGGCCAGCCGCGAGCTCCGCCAGCTCACCAGCCGGTTCGGTCCGGACCAGAGCCCCGCCGTCTCGCCGGACGGCGAGTGGATCGCCTACCTCGGCTACGACGACGAGCGTTTGGGGTACCAGATCACGGAGCTCTATCTCTTGAAGCGCTCCGGCGGCGAGCCGCGGCTCCTGAGCGCGTCCTTCGACCGCGACGTCTCCTCGCCGGTCTGGGCCCGGGACGGGAGCGGGCTGTTCTTCTCGTTCGACGACGAGGGCAGCACGAAGCTCGGCTTCTTCACGACGGACGGGACGATGGTCCCGGTGACCGGACAGCTCGGTGGGCTCTCGCTCGGTCGTCCCTACCCCGGCGCCTCGTTCAGCGTCGCGCGGGACGGCCGCGTGGCGTTCACGCACACCGCGCCGGACCACCCGGCCGACCTCGCCGTGTTCGACCCGCGCACCGGCGAACCGCGACGCCTGACCGCGCTGAACGACGACCTGTTCGGGTTCCACGAGCTCGGCGAGGTCGAGGAGTTCTGGGCCGAGTCCTCCTTCGACGGACGAGCGGTGCAGGGCTGGATCGTGAAGCCGCCGCAGTTCGACGCGAGCAAGCAGTACCCGCTGCTGCTCGAGATCCACGGAGGTCCGTTCCTGAACTACGGCCCGCGCTTCACGATGGAGTGCCAGCTGTACGCCGCCGCCGGCTACGTCGTCGTCTACACGAACCCCCGCGGCAGCACGAGCTACGGCCAGGAGTTCGGCGGCCTGATCCACCACAACTACCCCGGCCAGGACTACGACGACCTGATCAGCTGCGTGGACGCCGTCCTCGCGAAGGGGTACGTCGACCCGGAGCAGCTGTTCGTCACCGGGGGAAGCGGCGGCGGCGTGCTGACCTCCTGGATCGTCGGCAAGACCGACCGCTTCCGCGCGGCCGTCGTGGCGAAGCCGGTGATCC
Organism: uncultured Planctomycetaceae bacterium; assembly: GCA_964509445.1. Classification (GTDB taxonomy): domain Bacteria; phylum Planctomycetota; class UBA1135; order UBA1135; genus CAZDYS01. The sequence goes on along the minus strand of CAZDYS010000007.1, from coordinate 14,327 downwards.
ACTGGACGAGCTTCGCCCTGACCGCGGACGCCTATCCGTTCTTCACCAAGTACTGGTTCCCGGGCATGCCCTGGGAGGTGCAGGACCAGTACTGGGAGCGCTCTCCGCTGTCCCTCGTCGGCAACGTCACCACGCCCACGATGCTCTTGACCGGCGAGCTGGACTTCCGCACCCCGATCTCCGAGTCGGAACAGTACTACCAGGCGCTGAAACTGCGCGGCGTGGACACCGCGCTCGTGCGCATCCCCGGCGCCTCGCACGGGATCACGTCACGGCCGAGCCGGATGATGGCCAAGGTCGCGACGGTGCTCGCCTGGTTCGAGCGGTACGCGAAGGAGGACTGAGCGGCGCTCGCTACTGCAGCGTGAAGACGACGGCGTCGCTCGCGCTGAGAGCGGAGCCGAGACCGTCGCAGCCGTCCCCGGGGCACTCCGCGGGGTTCGTCCAGATGTACTGCGCGTAGATCGTGGTCCCCATCGGCAGGGCCTTCACGGCGGCGTTCACCGCGGTGATCGCCGTGCCGGCCGTGGTCGAGCTGGTCGGGATCGGCGCGACGACCGTGGAGTTCGGGTCCAGGTACAGCGCGACGTTGCCCACGCACACGCCGGCCTGGGGCGTGTCGCTGAGGTAGAGCAACCCGGTCGCGTTCGGCGGCGCGTTCAGGCAGTTGAAGTTGAAGTCCGCTCCCGCCACCGGCACGTCGTCCATGCCGATCAGGATGGGACCGCGGCAGGCGCCGGTGGACTCCCCGAGGCGCGTGACCCCCCAGGAAGGCTCGAAGCCCCCGGAGTAGAAGTCGTAGTCCCGGAGCGTGCGCAGGAGCTGGCGCGCGTCGGCGATCTGCATCTGCGCCTGGGAGTCCTGGCAGCCGAAGACCATCGTCGGGAAGTCCGCGATCTCCTTGGAGACGCGGTCGCACCACATCATCCAGTACTCGGCGTCCAGGCAGTTCGCGATCGGCTCGTTGTCGAGGATCACGTAGGTGGCGCCGGTGTGGGCGGCGTTCGTCTGGAGACGGGCCGCGATCCAGCCACTGCGGGTCACGGGAACCGTGATGTTCACGGTCCGGCTGGTCTGCCCGATCTGCACCTCGACGGTGCGCGAGTCGACGACGACTCCGTCCTGGACGATCTCGACGCGCGAGAAGCGCGTGTCCTCGCAGGTGTTGTGCAGCGTGACCTGGACGTTCACCGAGGACGTCGGCGACTCGATCTCGACCACGTCGCCGATCTGGACGCCGTCGATGACCATGTCCAGCATCTGCTTGTTGCCCATGGAGACCGACACGTGTCCGTCGCCCAGGGCCTCGGTCCAGGAGTCGTAGGTCAGCGCGCCATCCACGCGGGCCCAGGTGCGCGGCGTGCCGAGGAGCTGGCTTCCGGCGGGCTCGCAGGAGGTGTCTCGACCGGCGGCCGGCGCGACGCGCAGGCCGGCGTTCAGCATCCGGTACCAGCCGCCGTACCAGAGCGACTCGGGCCAGGACGCGTTCCCGAACCGGTAGTCGAAGTCCATGTCGCCCGTCTCGAGGTACTCGACGTTGCCGAGCGCCACGTCCATGACGGACATCGCCGGGAAGATCCGGCGGTTCTGCCCCGTCTCGAAGATCAGCGGGAACGACAAGTTCTGCGCGTTGTCGAGGCAGAGCGCGTCCGTCGTGAAGCCCGAGAGCAGAAGGTTCGTGTTCCAGTCGTAGCCCAGCGGCGAGTAGATCTCGCTGGACCACGCCTGGTGGGCGTAGCCGCGCACGGCCTTCGGCGAGACCGCGAAGTTCTCGGCGACGGGAGCGACGAGGATGCCCGTCCCGTCCCCACCGGGGCACCCGAGCCCGAGGCCCGTCATGCTCATGTAGCAGTCGTCGATGTCCTCGGCGATCGCGATGCGCGCCTCGGGAGCGTCGATGTTCAGCGCGCTGAGGTGACCCCAGGTCGCGCAGTCGAGACCGGACGTCTCCACGCCGTACTGCACGACGAACTTGCCCGTTCCCGGGAGCGGCAAGCCGGTCACGTCGCACACGAACTCGGTGTACGGGACGGCGGAGGTCGCTCCTCCGGGGTTCCAGATGAGCGGACTCGTCACGTCCAGACTCAGCACGCTCATCGAGGCCAGGGTCTCGCTGATCGGGTGCACCTCCTCGGCGCACTCCTGGACGTGGTCGTGCGTGTCCCCGCTGTACCAGCCTCCCCCCGGTTCGACCGGAATGCTGCAGCCGAGGTTGATGGTCGGCGCCCCCTTGGGCGGACCCGAGACGTTGGCTCGCTTCTGTCCCGCCGCCGCCGCGCCCAGGAGAGTGAGCGACGCCACGAAGAGGAGGGAGCGGGAGGCGGATTGGGGGGGAAGGGTCATTGCCGAGCCGGGGGGGCAGGCGGAGCGTGGGAGCAGTCGCTCCTCGGATTAAACCCCGTCTGGGGAATCCCGCCAGGTGAAAGGCCAGTGAACGAAGCTCCCCGGAGGCGAAGACCCCCGGGGAGCGCGAAGATGGGAGATCGTTTCCGCCTAGAGGCCGATCACGATGTCCACCGCGTTGCAGGACTCCGGGCCGCCGGGGCCGCCCAGGATGACCCCCTGCGTGGCGCTCGGGATCCCGACGAAGTTGATGTCGAGCGGGATGGCGAACGAGTGGAGGTCCGCGGTGCCGGTCGAGGGCAAGAGGCTCTGGTAGTACGTTCCGCCGGTCACCAGGATCTCGCCGAACTTCGACGGGATCGTGGCCGGGGCCGCCTTGCCGATCGAGATCGTGAAGGTCGCACCGGGGTGCGAGCTGTGGTCGATCTGGACCGTCCAGGTGCTGCCGATCGCCGGCGGGCTCACGCTGCTGTAGCAGAGCGCGTTGACGCCGGTTCCGTTGCGCAGCGAGGTCGCCGCGTCCTGCAGGATGCGAATGTCGTCGATGTACCCCTTCGAGTCGTCGAGGCCGTCGACCGCGTTCCCGACCTGCACCGTGATCGTGAAGATCGTCGCCGGCGACGAGCTCGGGAACAGGGTGTCCAGGTCGGCGATGACGGTCGAGATGTCCGTCATCGGCAGGAGGTACTTGGCAGAGACGTTCGGGAACGAGGAGCTCGAGTCCGCGTAGTACAGGTTCTGCGTCGTCGTACCGTCGGTGACGTCGACGCTCATGAAGTCGTTCTGCGAACCGGCCAGCAGGAAGGCCACGTCGAACACGAGGTTCGGGCTCCCGCTCGGGTAGGCGAACGTCTGCGTGATACCGGCCGCACCGACAGGAGCGGTCCCGGCCCCACCGGGGTTCGAGGGCGGCGTGGCACCGGAGGTACCGTCCGCTCCGATCTCCGCCCAGTTCGAGCCGCGCGTCGGGAAGCCGTTGTCGGTCGCGACACCGCTCGGACTGATCACGTGACCCGTCCCGCTCGTGATGGTCCACGGAACGGCCGGAGCGGTCCCGGGCGTCTGGAGCTCGAAGTTCCCGTCGTCGAGGGTCGGCAGCGTGCCGGCGACGACGTAGTCGAACTTCGTCTCGGTGTCGACGCCGCCCGGACCGGTGACGGTCAGCGAGACGGTGTAGGAGCCGAGCGCCGTGTAGGTGTAGCTCGGGTTCTGCAGCGTCGACGTTCCGCCGTCTCCGAAGCTCCACGACCAGCTCGAGATCGCGCCCGCGGAGATGTCGGTGAAGTCGACCGTCAGCGGGACCGAACCGGACAGCGGCGTTCCGCTGAAGTCCGCGACCGGCGGCGGCTCCGCGACCACGATGTAGTCCACCTTGGTCTCGGTGTCCGTGCCACCGGGCCCGGTCGCCGTCAGGCTCACCGTGTAGGTGCCCGGGACGGTGTAGACGTGCGTCGGGTTCTCCGCCGTCGAGGAGTTGGTGTCCCCGAAGCTCCACAGCCAGGTCGTCACCGGGCCACCGGTGGTCAGGTTGTTGAAGCTCACGGTCATCGGCGCGACGCCCGCCAGCGGCGTACCGCTGAACTCGGCGACCGGAGCCGGCTCGGAGACCACGACGTAGTCGACCTTCGTCTCGGTCGTCGAACCACCGGGACCCCCCGCGGTCAGGCTGACCGTGTAGGTGCCCGCAGCCGCGTAGGTGTGGCTCGGGTTCTGCGCGGTCGAGGATCCGCCGTCGCCGAAGTCCCAGCTCCAGTTGTCGGCCACGCCCGTGGAGAGGTCGGTGAAGTCGACCGTCAGCGGGAGCACACCACTCGTCGGCGTACCGGAGAAGTCCGCGACCGGCGGCGGGTCGATCACGACCACGTAGTCCACCTTGGTCTCGCCGTCCGATCCGCCCGGGCCCGTCGCGGTCAGCGTGACCGTGTAGGTGCCCGGCGTCGTGTAGGTGTAGCTCGGGTTCTGGGTGGTGTCGGTTCCACCGTCACCGAAGGCCCAGCTCCAGCCCGTGACGACGCCCGCCGAGAGGTCGGTGAACGCGACGGTCAGCGGCGCGATGCCGGAGAGCGGCGTACCGCTGAACTCCGCGACCGGCGGAGCGTCTCCCACGGTGATGTGGTTGACCTTGGTGATGGTGTCGATGCCACCGGGGCCGGTCACCGTGAGGCTGACCGTGTAGTTCCCGACGACCGAGTACGTGTAGCTCGGGTTCTGCAGCGTGGACGAGTCCCCGTTGCCGAAGTCCCAGTTCCAGCCCGTCACGTTGCCCGTGGAGGCGTCCGTGAAGTTGACCGTCAGCGGGATGGCGCCGGAGGTCGGGCTCGCGTTGAACTCGGCGACCGGCGGCGGATCGAGGATCGTGATGTAGTCGACCCGCGTCTCCGTGTCGGTACCGCCGGCGCTGTCCACGGTCAGGCTGACCGTGTAGGTGCCGGGCGTCGTGTAGGTGTAGCTCGGGTTCTCGACGGCCGAGGAGCCACCGTCACCGAAGGTCCACGACCAGCTCGTGATGTTGCCGGTCGAGAAGCTCTGGAAGTCGACGGTGTGCGGCGCGACGCCGATCAGCGGCACCCCTCCGATCGCGGCCGACGGCGGCGGCTCGGAGACGACGACGTAGTCGGCCTTGGTCTCGGTGTTCGTACCACCGGGGCCGATCGCGACCAGGCTCACCGTGTAGGTGCCGGGCGAGTCGTACGTGTGGGTCGGGTTCTGGACCGACGAGGACGTGCCGTCGCCGAAGCTCCAGGTCCAACCGTTGACCGCGCCGGTGCTCAGATCGCTGAACACGACCGACAGCGGAGCGACGCCGGAGAGCGGCGTGCCGCTGAACTCGGCGACGGGGGCCGGCTCGGCCACCATCACGTACTCGAAGCGCGTGCGGGTGTTGCTTCCGCCGGGCCCGGTCGAGGTCAGCGCGACCGTGTAGGCGCCCGCGGCCGTGTAGGTGTGGCTCGGGTTCGCCGCCGTGGACGAGTTTCCGTCCCCGAAGTCCCACACCTGGCCGGTGATCGCGCCGGTGCTCGCGTTCGAGAACGCGACCGTGAGCGGCGCCACTCCGGACGTCGGGGTGCCGGTGAACTCCGAGACGGGCTCGGGCGTGGCGACCAGGACGTAGCTGACCTTCGTCTGCGTGTCCGAACCACCCGGTCCGGTCGCCGTCAGGCTGACCGTGTAGGAGCCCGGCGTGGTGAAGGTGTAGGTCGGGTTCTGGGCCGTCGACGTTCCGCCGTCCCCGAAGTCCCAGGCCCAGGACGTGATGTCACCGGTAGAGAGATCGGTGAAGCTGGTGCTCAGCGGGGCGGGTCCGGAGAGCGGCGTCCCCGAGAAGTCCGCCACCGGCGGGAGGCTGTTGACGGTGATGTAGTCGACCTTCGTCTCCGTGTCGACGCCACCGGGACCGCTGGTCGTCAGCGTCACGGTGTAGGTGCCCGGGACCGAGTAGGTGTGGCTCGGGTTCTGCACCGTCGAGGTGCCGAGGTCGCCGAAGTCCCAGTTCCACGAGGTCACGGCACCGCTCGAGAGATCGGTGAACGCGACGGTGAGGGGCTCGACACCGGAGATCGGCGAACCGGAGAAGTCCGCGACCGGGGGCGGCTCGGAGACCACGATGTAGCCGACTTCCGTGGCGGTGTTGGAACCACCGGCGGAGCTCACCGTGAGGCTGACCGTGTAGGTGCCCGCGCTCGTGTAGGTGTAGCTCGGGTTCTGCAGGTTCGACGTCCCGCCGTCCCCGAAGGACCACGACCAGCCGGTCACGTTGCCGGCCGAGAAGTCGGTGAAGTTCACCGTGAAGGGCGCGACACCCGTCCGCGGCGAACCGGAGAACTGCGCGACCGGCGGCGGCTCGACCACGGTCACGTAGTCGACCTGCGTGGTCGAGTCGACGCCACCGGGACCGGTCACCGTCAGGCCGACCGTGTAGGTCCCCGGCGCGGTGTAGGTGTGGCTCGGGTTCTCGAGCGTCGAGGTCGAGCCGTCACCGAAGTTCCAGGACCAGCTCGAGACGGTGTTCGTCGACTGGTCGGTGAACGCGACCGTGAGCGGCGAGGCGCCGGTCAGCGGCGTCCCGAAGAACGCGGCGACGGGCGCGGGATCCGAGACCACGATGTAGTCGAACTTGGTCTCGGCGTCGCTGCCACCGGGGCCCGTCGCGGTCAGGCTGACCGTGTAGATGCCGGGCGTGGTGTAGGTGTGCGAGGGGTTCTGGGCGATGGAGGCGTTGCCGTCCCCGAAGGTCCAGGACCAGCTGGTGACCGGGTTCACCGAGAGATCGGTGAAGTTCACGGTGAGGGGCGCGTCCCCGGAGGTCGTCGAAGCGGAGAAGTCCGCGACGGGAACGGGCTCGGCGACGACCACGTAGTCCGTCTTCGTCTCGGAGTCCGAGCCGCCGGGGCCGGTCACCGTCAGCGACACCGTGTAGGTGCCGGCCGCCGCGTAGGTGTGCATCGGGTTCTGCGACGTGGAACTGCCACCGTCCCCGAAGTCCCAGGCCCAGCTCGTGACCATGCCGGTCGAGAGGTCCGTGAAGTTCGCCGCCAGCGGCGCGGCGCCCGTGATGGGCGTCCCCGAGAACTCCGCGATCGGAGCCGGCTCGAGCACCGTGATGTAGTCGACCTTCGTCTCCGTATGCACGCCACCGGGGCCGACGGCGGTCAGGCTCACCGTGTACGTGCCCGGCGAGGCGTAGACGTGCGTCGGACTCAGGTCCGTCGACGTGTTGCCGTCCCCGAAGTCCCAGGTTCCTCCGGTCGCGAGACCGCCTGCGGTGAGGTTGATGAAGTTGACGCTGAGCGGTGCAGCGCCGGTGAGCGGCGACGCCGAGAAGTTCGCGAGCGGCGGCGGCTCCGCGACGACGATGTAGTTCGTCTTCGTCTCGGTGTCGGATCCGCCCGGCCCGGTGGCCACGAGCGAGACCGTGTAGGTGCCCGGCGAGGTGTACGTGTAGCTCGGGTTCTGCACCGCCGAGGAGCCACCGTCACCGAACGTCCAGGACCAAGAGGTCACGGTCCCACCGGTGGAGTAGTCGGTGAAGTCGACGGTCAGCGGCGCGACGCCGGTCACGGGGACTCCCGCGAAGTCGGCGTTCGGCGCCTGGGCCGAGCTGGCACCGGCCGCGGAGAAGAGGGAGAGGAGGAGCAGGCCCAGGACGCGGAATCGGTGCTGGAGATAGGACATGGCCGGGCAGGGACGGAGGCTGGGAGGTGACTCCGGAGCGCGCGCACGACAGGGCTGTCGAGACGCACCAGGGGGGTGACGTTGGGGTGGGGGGAGGGGGGGCGACCGCGAGGGTCAGGTCGGTCGGACGCACGCGTCCAGGGGGGTGACCGAACCCCACGTTACCGCGATGTTGCTGAAATGGGGGGCTTCTCCGCGAACAGGGCTCGATCGGGAAGGTCCTTCCGGTCCGCCCGGACGAAAGCCGGCGAAGGAGAAATCCATCTTGAGATTGCGTCTCAGTCGAACCGAGATAGGCTTCCCCCGTCGCGATGATCATCTGTCACTGCCACGTCGTCTCCGACCGCGAGATCCGCCGCGCCGCGACGGAAGCCGGGCCCACGTGCCGGGCCGTCGCCGAGCGCTGCGGTGCCGGAGGGACCTGCAAGGGCTGCGTCCCCGCCATCGAAGCGCTGCTGCGCCGGCTGGACGCTCCGCGGGAGCCCCGCCAGGTCCGCCCCCCCTCCCCGCGCACCTGAGCCCGGACGGGCGTCGGCTCGCCGCGGGAGCTCGGTCGGAGTCGACCGCGGCCCTGCCGGCAACTGTCGACCTCGGAACCGGCCTGCGAGAGCTAGACTGGGGTCTCTCCCGCTCTCCCCGGCCCGCTCCCGAATGCCATGAAAGGTGACCCCGCGATCGTCGACGTCCTGAACGAGTGCCTCACGGCCGAGCTCACCGCGATCAACCAGTACTACGTGCACTACAAGATGTGCGAGAACTGGGGCTACGCGCGCCTCGCCGCGGAGAAGCGCGAGGAGTCCATCGACGAGATGAAGGACGCCGACAAGATCATCGAGCGGATCCTGTTCCTCGACGGCATCCCGAACATGCAGCGGCTCAACCCCGTGCGCGTGGGCGAGAACGTCAAGGAGATGCACGAGGTCGACCTGCAGCTCGAGATCGAGAACTGCGAGCGGCTGAACAAGGCCATCGACCTCGCCCGGGACAAGGGGGACAACGGCACGCGCGAGCTCCTGGTCACGATCCTCGAGGGCGAGGAGAAGGCCGTCGATCACCTCGAAGCGCAGCTACACCTGATCGGCGAGGTCGGCCTCGAGGGCTACCTCGGTGAGATGATCCACGGGGCCTGAGCCCCCTCCCCTAGCGGGCCCGGCCCTCGGACCGGGGAAGCGCCGTCACGCTCGGGTGACGGCACGGGAGCGCCAAGACACCGCCCGGCCGCGGCGTTGGGTGTTCAGGCGGCCGCGGTACGTCGATTGCGCGAGCGATCCGTACCCGGTCCCGAAACCCGATGACCCGCTCCCGAGGTGGATGGATGAAGCTCCCGCTGCTGCTCGCACTCTTCTCGCCGTTCTCGATCGCCGCGATCGCGGACGCACAGGCCCCGCTCGGTCGTGCCCAGAGCACGCTCTCCGTGCGCCACGTGCCGATCCGCACCACGCGGCTGGACGTCCAGGTCACGGTCGCCGACGGCGTCGCGACGACGACGCTCTCCCAGCGGCTCCGCAACGAGGCGGGCCCCGCCCAGGCCGAGGCGATCTGGATCCTGCCGCTGCCCGAGGGCGCGGCCGCGGACGGATTCGAGATGACCGTCGGCGGCGTGAAGATGGAGAGCGAGGTGCTCGGAGCCGACCACGCGCGCGGCGTCTACGAGGACATCGTGCGCCGCCGCCGGGACCCGGGGCTGCTCGAGTACGTCGGGCGCGGCTGCCTGCGCGCGCGCGTGTTCCCGATCCCTCGCGGGGAGGAGATCACGGTGGGCGTCACCTTCCGCCACGTGCTCCCGCGCGAGGACGACCTGGTGCGCTGGAGCTTCCCCGTCGCCGAGGTCGGCGTGGGCGGAGCGCCGCCCGACCAGGTCGTGCTCGACTTCACGGTGCAGTCGACGAAGGAGATCAAGAACGCCTTCTCGTCGCTCGCCGCCGTCGACGTGGTGCGCAAGAGCGACCACCTGCTGCGCGCCTCCTACGAGGGATCCGGACACGGCCTCGCGGAGGAGGAGCTGGAGCTGTTCTACGGCCTGTCCGACAGCGAGTTCGGGCTGCACCTGATGACGCACCGGGCCGAGGACGCCGAGGAGGGAACGTTCCTGATGCTCTTGGCCCCCAAGCGCACGTGGAACGCGGAGGAGGTGCAGGCACGCGAGATCACCTTCGTCGTCGACACCTCGGGCTCGATGGCCCTCCGCAAGCTCCAGCAGGCGAAGGAGTCGCTGCGCTACTTCCTGAACTCGCTGAACCCCGGCGACCGGTTCAACGTCGTCCCCTTCTCCACCGAGGCGCGCCCGTTCTTCCCGCGCCCCGTCGACGCGACGGTCGAGCACCTGAGCGAAGCGCTCCAGCGAGTGCGCACGCTCGAGGCTGTGGGGGGCACGAACATCGCCGACGCGCTACGCGCCGGTCTCGAAGCGTCCGAGGACCGCGGCGAGCGCGTTCCGCTGGTGGTCTTCCTCACGGACGGCCTGCCGACGGTCGGCAAGAAGGAGCCGGCGGAGCTGCTCGCGCTGGTCGAGAAGCACAACGAGGCCGAGGCGCGGGTCTTCGTCCTGGGCGTCGGCGCCGACGTGAACACGGTCCTCCTGGACTCCGTCGCCGCGAACACGCGCGGCTCGCGGAACTACGTCGGGGACCGCGAGGACATCGAGCGCAAGGCCGGCGGCCTCCTGCGCAAGCTCTCCCACCCGGTCCTGAGCGACCTGGAGCTCTCGGTCGAGGGCCTCGAGGTCACGCGCCTCGTGCCCGGCACGCTGGCGGACCTGTTCGCGGGGGAGCAGCTCGAGATTGTCGGACGGTACCGCGGCGCAGGGCCGCGAGCGATCCGCCTGCGCGGCCGGTTCCAGGGCGTCGAGCGCGAGTACGTGTTCGAGGGCAGCTTCGCAGAGCCGGGAACGTCCCGGGACGCGTTCCTGGAGGCGCTGTGGGCGCAGCGACGCGTGGGACTCCTGCTGGACGAGATCCGTCGGAACGGAGAGCTGGAAGAGCTCGTCGACGAGGTCACGCGGCTCGGGGAGACCCACGACCTCGTGACCCCCTACACCTCGCACCTGATCCTCGAGGACACGCCGATCGCGCTCGGCCTGGAACCGACGCGCCGTCGAGGCGGCGCCGACCAGGACGGACTGTCCGGCCCCACGCGCCCCTACCGAGGTCCGGGCGACACGAACGCGCCCACGAGCGTGGCCGGCCGCCGAAGCAGCGGCGGGGGCAACGTACCCATGACTCCAGGACCCAGCCTGGAGGCGGAGAGCGGCGGCAGCGGCTTCTTCCTCGGGCGCGGGGGCGACGGCGAAGCCTCCTCGGAGCGGGCGGTCGAACACCTGACCACCCACCTCACCCACCTGGAAGTCCTCGCGGTCGATGCCCGGCCCGACGACTACCGCGCGCTCGCGGTGCAGCTCCTGCCGCAGCTCGAGGATGCGGAACGGCAGGTGCGCCTCGTCACCTCGGACGCGGTCGTGGGTGAGGAGGCCGTACAGCGCAGCGAGTACCTGAAGGACCTCTTCGCGGGCCGCGGCGCGGGCGACCTGCAGCCGCTGCGTCGCCTGTTCGAGCGGGTGCTGGACGGCCGCACGTTCCGCTTGCGTCACGGCCGGTGGGAAGAAGCTGGGCTCACGCTCGAGAACCCGGACGGAACGGCACGCCCGCGCCAGGAGATCGAGGCGTTCTCGGACGCGTACTTCCAGTGGATCCGGGAGCACGAGGCGAGCGCGGCCATCCTGACGCTCGGCGAGCGCGTGCTGTTCGAGCACGAGGGAGCGCTGATCGAGGTCGTCCCTCCGGTCGCCGAGGAACCGGCGACGCAGCCGGAGAGCGCGGAGCGCGGTCCTGAAGCGGAGAAGGGCGCGTCGAAGTAGACGCCCCGGGCCGCGTCTGGAGAATGGTGGGGCCATGCGTCGCACCGTTCTCCCGCTCCTCCTCCTCCTCGCTCTCGTCGTCACCGCCGGCACTTCCGTCTCCTGCGGATCCGGAGGCGAAGACCTCCCGCGCTACGACTATCGCATCGTGCGCACGCTTCCCCACGACGCGGATGCGTACTGCCAGGGCTTCCTGCACCACGACGGCGCGTTCTACGAGAGCACCGGGCGCCTCGGGACCTCCAGCATCCGCCGCGTGGAGATCGAGACGGGCGAGGTGCTGCTGAAGAAGGACCTTCCGCCGACGCTGTTCGGCGAGGGGCTCGTGCTCCACGACGGCGAGCTCGTCCAGCTGACCTGGAAGGCCGGGAAGGCGAACGTGTTCGACCTGGAGACCTTCAAGACCCTGCGCACCGCGACCTACGACGGGGAAGGCTGGGGCCTCACCTCCAACGGCGAGGTGCTGATCATGAGCAACGGCACCTCCCGGCTTTCGATCCGCGATCCCAAGACCTTCGAGGAGCTGCGCAACATCCAGGTCACGCTGCGCGGCGGCAAGGTGCCCGAGCTGAACGAGCTCGAGTGGGTCGAGGGCGAGCTCTGGGCCAACGTCTGGAAGTACGACCAGATCGCTCGGATCGATCTGAATACGGGGGAGGTCGTCGGCGTGATCCACCTCGAGGGGATCTACGACTACAGCAAGCTCCCGGACCCGGACTCGGTGCTGAACGGCATCGCCTACGACGACGAGGAGGACCGGATCTACGTCACCGGCAAGCTGTGGCCGCACGTGTTCGAGATCGAGCTGGTGCCCCGCGACTGACTCCGCCCCCCGCCCCCCCCACTCGCTTCCATCATGTCGGATCAAGCACTGCAGAACTGGGTCTCCACGGTCAGCGAGAAGCACGGCTTCGGAGTCCCCGAAGGAGTCGAGGTCGAGGGCGGCCTGGGCGACGACGCGGTCGGGCTGAAGAACACGCCGGACGGGACGGTGCTGACCATCAAGAAGGAGCAGGACCTCGGCGTCCTGAAGCGCAACTTCGCGGTCGGTCCGATCCCCTGCTACACGAAGGGAACCCTGAAGGCCTCGATCCAGGGCTCCTTGACGGTCGGGAGCACGACCGGCGGTGCGCTGCAGGCCACCTGCGCGGGATCGCTGGAGCTGGGCGTCGGCGCTTCGAAGGGCGGCATCACTGCGGGCCCCTACGGATCCGTCTCGCTCAGCGCCGGGCACGGGACGTCCATCACCTACTCCGACAAGACGGGGCTCGACGTGCAGCCCTACACGTTCGCCGTGAAGGGCGGTGGCAAGGTCGGCATCAAGGTCGAGCTGGACTCGGGCGAGAAGCTGGACGTGTCCCAGGAGTGCTTCGACTGGGAGCTGTTCGTCGTGAACGTCGGGCGCTACGTGAACGGAGACTTCGAGTTCATCGACGTACGCGCGGGCAAGGACATGAACCGGTTCCTGAACGCGCTCGCCCAGGGCGGTGCGAAGATCGAGGAGCTGGTCGACGAGTACGCGCCCGAGGCCGTCAAGGACGCCGCCGAGAAGGGAGCCGAGTGGACCGCCGAGAGCGACCGGGCCAAGGAGATCGCCGACAAGGTCCAGGAGGGCATCGACGCGATCGAGGAAGAGACCGGGGTCGACGTCGGCGAGGGCATCGAGAAGTTCGTCAAGAACCTCGTCGACCCGCTCGGCGAGACCTCCGGGGAGGCCAACGCGCGCTTCGCCAAGGAGAACGCCGACTTCGACAAGCGTCTCGCGCAGCTCAAGTCGCTGCTGAAGCAGTCGGGCCTGCAAGGAGAGCTCCGGCAGTACATCCAGGGCGACGACATCCGCGCGATCTGGGACGTCTGGCAGAAGGAGACCGAGCTCGTCATCAAGGGCAAGTCCTCGCCGGAGTCCTGGCGCACGATGCTCGCCGACCTCGTCAAGAAGGCGGACGAGAAGCGGCGCCAGAAGGCCGCCTGGGAGAAGCAGCGCAAGAACGCGGAGGACGAGCGGGTCCAGGCCGCGGTCGCGCACATGGAGGGAGCCCGGACGGCGGCGCTCGGCGCGGGCAACGTGCTGAACAACCGGATGGCCAAGACGCCCAGCGCCGAGGCCAAGTCCTACTTCGACCAGGGCTGGCGCCCGTGGCAGCAGGCGGAGGAGCTCCGCAACGGACTGGCCTCGACGCAGGGAGACGAGAAGGCGAACAAGGCCTCCCAGGCGGCGTCGCTCTACGCGCAGGCGCAGCAGCTCTACCGCACGGGTCTGCAGTTCCTGCCCTGAGCGGCTCGCCCGGATCCCGCTCGCGGGACCCGGCCCACATCCTGGCCGCCTGCGCGCATCGTGACCCACGCCCGCGCACATCCAGGAAACGACGCGATCCCGCTGAATGCGCTCCTCGATGCGGGTAGAACCGAGGACGTCGGCGCTCGCAGCCGGCCACGCCGGACCGCCACCACGAAGGACTGGACATGCCTACGCTTCCCTCGGCTCTGAACGACTGGCTCGATCACTTCCTGCAGCTCTGCGAAGGCGGCCCCGGAGGACGCGGGCCGGCGCCCACGCCCGAAGAGCCGACGCGTCGCTCGCCCGCGCCGACACCCGACGCGCCGACCAACGAGACGCCTCCGCCTCCCGCGCCTCGCCGGAGGACCCGGCCGCGCCCGCCTCGCCCCTGGCACAGGCGATCCGCGCGGCGATGGACGCGGGCGGGATCAACATCGCCATCTACATGATCGGCGACCCCGACAAGAACAACGACAAGGAGTTCAAGCGTCAGGCCAAGAAGTGGGCCGGCAACCACGGCGCGTTCGGGCTCTCCGGTTCGTCGGTCAAGAAGGACCACGCGATGTCCCTGAGCAAGGACCCGGGGCGACTCGTGACCGGCCTGCTCGAGGCCATGAAGCGCGAGCTGGGCACCGAGGAGACGATCCCGATCGCGAACGTCGCGCTGTTCACCCACGGCGG
>CAZDYS010000006.1:0-25178 GCA_964509445.1 uncultured Planctomycetaceae bacterium | reverse complement strand
GACCTGCTGCGGCGCACCGCCCGCGCGGTACTGGACGCCCTCGCCGCCCTGCGGTGCGTCGCCCGAGCCCTTGGGGTGGATGAACGTGACGTCGTGGCCGGCGGCTCCCTTGCGGATGCCGCCGGGAGTGAAGCGCATGCCCTGGGCGCTCAGCCACTCCACGGCCGCCGGCAGGTCGTCGACCCACAGGCCGACGTGGTTCAGGGCGGGCTCGTGCACGCGAGGCCGCTTCTCCGGGTCGATCGGCTGCATCAGGTCGACCTCGACGGTCGCCGCGCCCGCTCCGAGGGTCAGGATGTCCTCGTCGACGTTCTCGCGCTCGCTGCGGAAGTTCCCGGCGGGCGTGAGGCCGAGGAAGTCCACCCACAGCCGACTCAGAGAGGACTTGTCGGTCCCGCCGATCGCGATCTGCTGGAGCCCCAGCACGCGGAAGGGTCGCTCGTTCTGCATGGCCGCAGTGTAGTCACGCGGGCGCGGAGGCGGAGGGTCCGTTCCGCACGGCAGGGGAATCGGAGCGGCGGAGGAGGGGAGAGAGCAGCCGCGCGGGTGGTCGCTCCCTGAAAGACTACGGCCCCTCTTCCGCCGACTCCTGTTCCTGGGCCCGGAGCGCGACGTGGACGGCGTCGTAGCCGACGTAGTCGACGTGCTCCACGACCGACTCGTGTTCGATCTTCAGCACGGTGACGAACGGCACCGCGCAGGCGACCGTCTTCGCGTCCTCCCCCTCGCCGAGCGAGAACGAGGCTTCGTAGGTCCCGTGGAAGACCGCGTGCTTCCCGTGGAAGAAGCGCTGGAGCTCGTCCACCTCGAAGCCCTGGGGCGAGGTCGTCGACCGCAGGCAGTCGAGCGCCGCGGCGCGCCCCTTCGCGCCGGTCTCGCGTCCGAGGGCCACGGACGTCGGGTCGGCGTAGCGCGCGTCCTCGTGGAGCAGGCTCGCCGCCGTCTCCGCGTCGCGGTCGGCGATCGCCTCGAGGTAGGCCAGCGCGGTCAGCACGAGCGGATGGTCGAGCTGCGCCTTCACGCCGTCGATCCGGGCCGCCGGCGGGGCGAACGCGTCGTAGTCCCCGTAGTCCGTGCGCGCCACCACGCGTCCTTCGCGGACGCGCAGCACCGTGAGGAACGGCGCGTGGTCCATGCCGCTCCCGCCGTTGGTCGTGAGCTCTCCGAAGCTGACCGCGAACGGCCCGGCGTGGAAGTGGGTCGCCGGGTCGAGCTCCGCGCTCTCGAGCCCGAAGCTCTGCATGAGGCGGAACACGGACTCCCGGCCGCGGACCCCGGCCTCGAGCCGCGGGTCGAAGGCGACGGCCGTGGGGTCGCGGAACAGCACGTCCTCGGCGACGAGCTCGAGGCCGGCCTCGAAGTCGCGCTGTTCGAGGACCCGGGACCGGAAGGCGGCGGCCGTCGACGCGGTCTCGTCCCAGAGTCCGGGGCCCGGGTCCGAGGCCAGCGCGAGCAGCAAGGAGAGCCAGAGCGGCGTGGAGGAGCTCATGAACACCCCAGTCCCCGGGGGCGCCGGAGGGACGCAGGGAATCGCCCGGAATTCCGCGGAGGGGACCGGGCGGGGTCCTCGAAGCCCGGGGCTGGGCGATCGAGGGGGCCCTCGGGGGAGCGCGAGGGGGGCTTCAGGGAACCGCGCTCCGCGCCGATGTACCGCCAGGAGACCCTTGCCCCGTTCTGCGAAGCCATGACCAACGAAAGCCAGCATCCGCCGCTCCTCGCCTCGTTCTCGCTCGGGGAGGCGTCCTACGAGGGCCGCGTCCTGTCCACGGGCCACGGCTCCATCCGCGTCCAGTTCGGGTCGATCGGCCCGGGCACGCGCGTGCCCATGCGGACCCGGACCCCGCTGACGATCTCCGGCGGGAACCTCGAGGAGCCGCTGGTGGTCGAGGGGTCGGCCTCGCGCTGGCACTCGGACGGCGAGACGGAGGATCTCTACTTCCTGCTCGAAGACGAGGAGGTGGCCCGCATCGACGACGCGCTGCGGGCGCACCGCAGCATCCGGATCCCGATTCGTGGAGGAGCCCCGGTGCTCGCCCAGCTCGAGACCCTCGAGAAGGACGTGAACTTCGACGCCGTGATCGTCGACGTGTCCGCCTCCGGCCTCGCGGTGATCCTGCCCGCGAAGGACGACGTGCGCCTGTGCGAGTCGATGGCTCGCGTGAGCGAGGACCGCTGGCTCCTCACGGTGGACTTCCAGCTCCCGGGCGCCGCCGAGAAGCTGCAGGTGGTGGGCGAGGTGCGCTACCGCGCCTGGACCAACCGCTGCATCAAGTACGGCATCCGGATCGTGCCCGAGCGCACCGAGCAGCGCACCGCGGACTTCCCGGCGGCCATGGCCGAGCAGCTGAGCCAGTTCGAGCAGTCCCTGAAGGCTGCCTGAGCCGACCGCGGGCTCGGCCCGCGGGCCTCTCTCGCGGGACCGGCGAGCGGTCCGCCATCCTTTCGCGATTCTCCTGTCCCAGGGGCGTGGAGGGGGCCGTAGCGGGGGCCATGTCCCACCTCCTGCGCTCCCTGCTCTCTCTCTCCGTCCTCTCGCTCCCCCTCGCGGCCCAGACCGGCGCGGCCCGAGCCGTCTACGAGGTGACCTTCGAGGCCACCTGGAGCTCCTCCACGCACCCCGGCGCCTATCCCGCCGGCGCGCACTTCTCGCCGCTGATCGGCGCGACCCACGCCGCGGGCACCCATCTCTGGGAGCCCGGTGGCCTCGCGACGCCGGGAATCGAGCTGATGGCCGAGACCGGGGGGACCTCGCTGCTCGCCAACGAGATCAACGCCGCGATCGCGAACGGCACCGCCCGCGCGGCGATCAGCGGTGCGGGGATCGACTCTCCGGACGCGACCAGCCAGCTGTTCGTCGTCACGGACGAGTTCCCGGCGGTCACGCTGGTCACGATGATCGCGCCGAGCCCCGACTGGTTCGTCGGCACGGATGCGGTCGAGCTCTTCGAGAACGGCGCCTGGGTGGAGGAGAAGGTGGTCTCCCTGCTCGCCTGGGACGCGGGCACGGACAGCGGCCCGAACTTCACCTCGGGCGACCAGGACACGAACCCCCAGCAGCCGATCGCGCTCGTCACCGGCGGGCCCTTCACGGGCTCCGACCCGCTCGGCACCTTCACGTTCCGCCGCCTGCGCTCCTCGCTCGAGTACGGCACCTGCGCCAACCCCGCGGGCAGCCTCTCCGTCGCCGTCCTGCCGCGCCTGGGGCGCACGTCGACGTTCTCGATCGACGATCCGGGCGCGACCATGCCCAACCCCTCCCTGGCCTACATCTCGTTCTCGATGACGCCGGACGCCGCGTTCCCCTGCGGGACCGCGCGCGCCAACTGGGGCCTGGCCGGCGTCGGCGCCGGTGGGGAGCTCCTGCAGAACGGACCGCAGACCATCTACGCGCTGACCCCCTGGACCGGCGCGGCCACGGACTTTCTCCTGGACGTCCCGAACGACATGGCCCTGATCGGGGTCGAGTTCTACGCGCAGGGCGCGCTGGTCGACCCGGGCAACCGCGTCGGCCTCACCAGCGGGCTCAAGCTGATCATCGGCGCCTAGGCGTCGATGCGCGCGGGCGTCCTCCCGTCCCCCCGTGGGCGGACGCCCGCGATCCCTCCTGCTCCGCGTCGTCGAGCCCCGTCCTGGATCGGGATAGGATGAGTTCGTGCGGAAGGACTCCTCCACCTCGATCCTCGCGGGGCTCGTCGGCATCGGGGCGGCGCTCGCCCTCGCCTGCGGCGCTGCGGAACGTGCCCCGGCGCCTCCCCCCGCGACGAATCTGCTGTGGGTGTCGCTCGACACGCTGCGCGCGGACCGGCTCGGCTGCTACGGGTACGAGCGCGCCACCACGCCGACGCTGGACGCCCTCGCGGCCCGCGGCGTGCGCTTCGAGGACGCCTGCGCGACCTCGCCCTGGACGATGCCCTCGCACGCCTCGATGTTCACGGGGCGCTACCCGAGCCGGGCCGGGATCGTCAGCTTCACGACCAAGCTCCGCACGGACGTGCCGCACGTCGCGGAGCTCCTGCGGGACCAGGGCTTCCAGACCACCGCGGTGGTCAGCAACCACGCGGTCACGCTGCACGGGCTGGAGCGCGGCTTCGACGTGTTCACCTACGTCGAGCGAGACCCGTCTCCGGCGCCCTCGGACGTCACGCCCACGGCCATCCGGCAGCTCGAGGCGCTGGACCCGGACCGGCCGTTCTTCGCGCTCGTCCACTACAACGCCGTGCACGCGCGCTATCGGGCTCGCAAGAAGTACGTGCGCGAGTTCGTCGAGGACTACGAAGGTTCGATCACCGGCCGCAACGCGCAGTTCCTCGCGCACGTCACCGGCGAGCGTCCGTTCACCGCGGCCGACGTCGCGCACCTGTCGAACCTCTACGACGCCGCGCTGCGCCAGCTCGACGACCAGCTGAAGGAGCTGTTCGCGTACCTCGACGGTCGCGCGCTCCTGGAGGAGACCCTGGTCGTCATCACCTCCGACCACGGCGAGGAGTTCTTCGATCACGACGGGGTGAGCCACGGGATGACGCAGCACCAGGAGCTGGTCCGCGTGCCGATGATCCTCCTGGGCGCGGGCGTTCCGGCGGGACGGGTCGTGCAGGAGCCGGTGTCGCTCATCGACCTCCTGCCCACGTCCCTCGAGCGCCTCGGCTTGCCCGTGCCCGAGGGGATGGACGGCCTCTCGCTGGTCGAGACCTGGCGGGACGAGGACGCGCTGCCGGAGCGGCTCCTGTACTTCGAGGCGAACTGCGAGCCGCCCGCGGGGCCGGTCGCGATCCTCGACCCGGGCACCACGCGCGCGATTCGCGACGAGCGCTACAAGCTGCTCTACGACCTCGAGCACGGTCCGCTGGCGCTCTACGACCTGGAGTCGGATCCGAACGAGGAGACCGACGTGTCCGCCGCGCACTCCGAACGCGCGGCCGGACTGGAGGCTGCCCTGAAGCACTTTCTGGACAGCGCCCCGAACGCGGCCACGTCCGTCGAGCTGTCGGAGGAGGACCTGGCGGAGCTTGGCGCGCTCGGCTACGGCCAGGGCCACCAGTGACCGTCGCGGCCTCGATTGCGCGGTTCGCGGACCTCGCCTAGGCTGAATCGGTCGCATGTCCTCTCGCCTCTCCTTCCTGTCCGCGGTCGCGGCCGCGGCGCTGTTCGTGCTCGCGCTCGGCTGCGTGGACGGCCTCCCGGGGATCAACGTCGCGTTCGTCGAACCGGAGCCGCCGGCGGACCGTCCCTACCAGTACGAGAGCGAGGACTACGCCACCTCGGACACCTGCCAGTCCTGCCACCCGCGCGAGTACGCGACCTGGGACGAGTCGTTCCACAGCTCGATGACCCAGGAGGTCTCGCCCGGGACGATGCTGGCGGACTTCGAAGGCGAGTACTCCTTCTACGGCCGCGACTTCGTGCTGGAGCGGCGTGGGGACGAGTACTGGGTCGAGCTCGAGGACATCCGCCACGAGGGGCCGGGACCGCGTCCGCGCGTCTGGCGCCAGCTGGTGCTCGCCACGGGCTCGCACCACTTCCAGTCCTACTGGTATCCCGACGGGGAGGGGCGGAAGCTCAACTTCCTCGGCATCTGCTGGCGGATCGACGAGCAGCGCTGGATCCCGGTGCACGCGGCCTTCCTGATCCCGCCGGACTACGAGCTGCCCTACGACGGGCGCTGGAACACGGGCTGCCACCAGTGTCACTCGGTCGGAGGCGAGCCGCGCCTGCGCACGCCGCACGGCATGGACACGCGCGTGGCGGAGTTCGGGATCTCCTGCGAGGCCTGTCACGGACCGGGCCAGGAGCACGTCACGCTCAACAAGAACCCGCTGCGGCGCTACGAGCTGCACGTGGCGGGGGAGGGCGATCCGACGATCGTCGACCCGACGGAGCTCGACCCGGAGCGAGGCTCCCAGGTCTGCGGTCAGTGTCACGCGCTGACCGACCACAAGACCGACAAGCTGCGCAAGCGCTGGCGCCGCAAGGGCTTCGCCTACAAGCCCGGAGACGACCTCACCGACACGCGCTCGTTCCTGATGGAGGGCGACAGCTTCTTCTGGAAGGACGGCATGGTGCGTCTCGCCGGGCGCGAGTTCAGCCAGTTCCTGCGCACGCCGTGCTTCGTGGACGCTTCTTCCGAGAGCGAGCAGATGAGCTGCTTCTCCTGCCACCGCATGCACCAGGATCCGGAGGATCCGCGTCCCTCGGACGAGTGGCGCGCGGACATGCTCTCGGTCGGCATGGACACCGATGCGGGCTGCACGCAGTGCCACGAGGAGTTCGCGAGCCCGGAGGCGCAGGCCGAGCACTCGCGCCACCCGGCCGGGGCCACGAGCTGCTACGACTGCCACATGGCCTACACGTCCTGGAGCCTGCTCGGCGCCTGCCGGACGCACGAGGTCAACGTCCCGTCCGTGCAGGACACGACCCAGGCCGGGCGTCCGAACGCCTGCAACCTCTGCCACCTGGACCGCTCGCTGCAGTGGTCCGCCCGTCACCTGCAGGAAGGCTGGGGCGTCTCCCGCCCGAAGCTCGAGGAAGAGGAGCGACAGCTGGCGGCCGGCGTGCTGTGGGCGCTGCGGGGGGACGCGGGACAGCGCGCGCTCGCCGCGTGGCACATGGGCTGGGAGCCGGCCCAGCGCGCGAGCGGGACGGACTGGTTCGCACCGCTGTTGGCGCAGCTGCTCGAGGACCCCTACGAAGCCGTGCGCTTCACGGCGCGTCGTTCGCTCGAGACGCTGTCGGGCTACGACGACGTCGCCTACGACTTCCTCGCGAAGGAGGGGCGGGCCGCGGCGAACGTGGCCGTCCGCGAGCGCTGGAGCGAGCTCGCGCGGACGGTCACGGGGTCCGCGATCCTGGTCGAGGAGGACGGGTCGCTCGACGTGGAGACGTTCGAGCGCTTGCTCCTGGAGCGGGACGACACGCCGGTGATACTCTCCGAGTAGATGAACGCGAACGCGGCGCTGGTGCGGCGCCACCTGCGGATCGGCTGGTGGACGCTGCTCTTGTTCATGACGCTCGGCGTCGCTCTGGAGGCGATGCACGGCTTCAAGCTCGAGCTCTACCTCTCGGTCGAGAACGAGACGCGGCGCCTGATGTGGCGGCTGGCTCACGCCCACGGCGGTCTGATCGCGCTGGTGCACGTCGCCTACGCGGCGACCCTGGCGACGCGCGCGAAGGACCAGGACACCTCCTGGTGTCGGCCCGCCGGCAACCTCCTGATCGTCTCCCAGATCCTCCTGCCGGGCGGCTTCCTGCTCGGAGGGCTCGTGGTCTACGGGGGTGACCCGTGGCTCGGCGTCGGGCTGGTCCCGGTCGGGGCGCTGGTCTTCTTGATCGGCGTCTTCCGGATCGCACGCCGCCTCTGAGGCGGGCTCCTCGCCCGGGAGAGGCCGCTCCTCGCCGAGGGCGGAAAAAGACGCAGGGTCTCGCCGTGGAGCGTCGATAGACGCGGCATGTCCCTCGAACTCCAGACCGGTGATCCTCGCGCGGCGCTCTCGCAGGTGGCCGCACGCCTCGCGAACACGGGCCAGGTCTTCTCGGCCTGGTCTCGGCTGCTGGGACGCGACGCGACCGACGAGCGCGAGCGCCTCGCGCGTGCCGCGCAGCTGCTCGACCGCGCCGTCGCCACGCTGAGCGGAGACCACACGCCGGAGACCGCGGAGTCGGGAGGCGTCGTCACGGTCGGTGACGCGGGCTTCGGCCTGCGCGGGCGCAGTGAGATGATCAGCCTGGTCGAGATGGTCGCGTTCCTCGCGAGTCTCGGGAAGGACGGGCTCCTGCAGGTGTCGACCGAGCTCGAGGAGTACGTGCTCGAGTTCCACGAGGGGATGCTCACCTACGCGACCCTCCGCCGCGCGCCGGATGCCACGGAGCTCGGAGAGGTGCTCGTCGAGCAGGGCGCGCTCACGCGACTCGACCTCGAGGAGGGGCTGGCTCGTTCCGAGCCGGGCGAGTTCCTGGGCGAGTCGCTGATGCGTCAGGAACGCATCACGCTCGAAGAGCTCCGCGCGGCGCTCAAGGCGCACGCGCTCGACGTGTTCGCGCGCATGCACGGAGTGACGAGCGGCTATCGCTTCCACTTCGACGAGAACGCGCAGATCCTCGAACGCAAGGACCTCCGCCTCGGCGTCCCGGCGCTGCTCCTGGAGAGCGCGCGCCTGCTCGACGAGGAGCGACACAACCCCCAGCGCTCCGTCGCCGAGGGGCTGGAGGGGCTCGTCGCCGAGCTCGAGGGAGTCCCCGCCGCGCTCCCCGGCGCCACGCACGAACCGGTCCGCCCGCGCCCGCTCGAGGGCGTGGACGCGCAGGAGGACGTCCTCCGCGCCGCCCTGGTGCAGCGACTCGCGAAGGACGAGCTCGAGCTTCCCGTGCTTCCCGACTCCACCGGGCAGCTGCTCGCCCTCTTGTGGGCCGGAGACGTCGAGACGAGCGCCGTGCTGGAGCTGGTGCAGCGTGATCAGGCGCTCTCCGCCTACGTGTTGCGCACCGCGAACTCGGCCTCGCTCGCGCCGGCCACGCCGATCTCCGACGTCCAGCTCGCCGTCACCCGGCTCGGGCTCGGCAAGCTGCGCGAGATCGCGATGGCGCTGACGCTCAAGCAGCGCGTGTTCGAGGTGGACGGCTGGGAGGACCTCGTTCGACTGCTGTGGCGACGGGCGGCCCTGACCTCGGGCTTCGGAAGCGTCGTGGGCAAGTCCTGCGGCGTCGGGGCGGTCCGCGGCGGCATCCTCGGCCTGCTGGTCGACGTGGGGATGCCGATGGTGCTCGGCGCGCTGCAGGAGATCGCGAAGGAGCACGAGATCGAGCTCACCCGACCGGTCGTCGACCGGCTCATGCACGAACACCACGCGGCGGCCGGGGATCTCCTCGCGCGGCGCTGGTCCCTGCCCGAGTGGGTGGCGGCGGCGATCCGCTACCACGAGCACTACGAGGACACGACCGAGTTCCGGCTCGAGGCGATGGTGGGCAACTTCGCGCACCAGCTGGCGCTGTGGGCCGAGAGTCCCGAGACGATCGAGGCCGAGAGCCTGCCCACGCAGCCGGTCTTCCGCGACCTCGGGCTCGAGCCGCCGGCGCTGCGCGGCATGCTCGCCAACCGGGCCCGGATCCTGGAGCTGGCCCGCCTCTTCCGCTGAGGGGGCAGCGGAGGGTTCCCGGACGCAGGCCGCCTCGGGAGGCGAAGGTCTCTCGTCAGCTCGGCTCCTCCCGGTTACGAATGGGGGATGCGCTCCCCGTGGCTCTCCCTCACCGCGGTGCTCCTCGCAGCGGTCCTGGCCTGCTCGGAGCCCGCTCCGACGGCGCGCTGGATCACGCTCGCGAATCACGGGACGGCCGGGCAGGCGGAGCCCCAGTGGCTTCCGTTCCCGCTTGCGCTGGAGCGCTTCGAGCGCCGTGAGCAGGACGGTGCACTCCACCTGACCGCGGACCTGCCGGAGCTCGCGCGCCTGCGTCGGGACGCACCGAGCACGGCGAGGCTGACGCTCGACGGCCGCACCCTTCCGTTCGTCTGGGCCTGGGAGCGCGAGCGAGCCGCCTTCGAGCTCGGGGAGGGAGTCTTCGAGTGCACCGCGTCCCAGCTCTCGCTGCTCCTTCCGGCCGGCGCACAGCTGCCGCGCGAGCTGCTCCTCGAGGTCCTCGTCGAGCGGGGACGCGTGGAGGACGGCGTCGAGCGTGTCGTCCTCGGGAACCTGGTGGCCGACGGGCTGGCCGTCTGGCCCGGCGAGTCCCGCCGTCTCGAGGTCGACGTGCGTGCGGATCAAGTGCTGCGCTTCCAGACCGCGGCGCGGATGCCGCCCGGCGACGAGCTCCGCTTTCGCGTCCATCGCGACGACGAGCTCGTTCACGAGAGCACCCTCTCGGGGTCCGCGGAGCTCGCCCGCGAGCGGCACGAGCTCGCGCTCCCCGCGGGGGCGCAGGCGCTCACCTTCTCGGTCGAGGGAGAGCGCGGCATCAGCGCCTTCCTGGAGCCGGTCCTGGGGCCGGCCGAGACCGGTGCGCGCGGGCGGCGGCCCTGGGGCGCGGCACGCCCCGACGTCGTGCTCTTCCTCGCCGACACCTTCCGCGCCGACAATCTCGAGAGCTACGGCGGAGCCCTTCCGCTCGCGCCCAGCGTCGACGCGCTCGCGGAGCGCTCGCTCCTGTTCTCCCAGGCTCGCTCGCCCTCCGTCTGGACGCTCCCGGCGCACACCTCGATGTTCACCGGGCTCTTTCCGCTGCAGCACGGCGCCATCACCCGCGAGCAGACGTTCGCGCGGTCCTTCGTGACCCTGGCGGAGCACTTCCGCTCCTACGGCTACCGCACGGCCGCGATCACCGACGCGCTGTTCGTGTCGCACGAGTACGGCATGGACCAGGGGTTCTCGTGGTTCGAGGAGCGCCCCGAGAGGCTGCACGACCTGACCGCGACGCTCGAGCGCGCGGACGAGCTCCTCGACGCGGACGACGGGCGACCGCTCTTCCTGTTCGTCCACACCTACCGCGTGCACGAGCCCTATCGCGTCGGGGTCGAGGAGGACGCCCGGGCCGCGAAGCAGCTCGAGGACTCCTGGAAGGACTCGCTCCGCGGCCTGTCCAAGGAGCGTGCCCGCGTCCGCCTGGAGGAGATCGCGGCGGAGTTCCGCGCGCTCTACCAGGAGGGCGTGCGTGGGTTCGACCTGGAGTTCGGGCCCTGGCTCCGAGGCCTGGAGGGACGCGGCCTGCTCGAGGACGGCGTCCTCCTCTTCACGAGCGATCACGGCGAGGAGTTCCTCGAGCACGGAGCGCGGCGCCACGGCGGTCGTCCGCACGAGGAGAAGATCCGCGTGCCGTTCCTGCTCTGTGGACGCGGGGTCGAACCCGGCCGATCGGACGCGCTCGTCACGCTCCTGGACCTGCCGCCGACGCTGGCACAGCTGGCTGGCCTGCCGGCCCTGGACCAGTGGCTCGGAAGCTCCGTCCTCGAACTGCCGGAGGGACGCCCCGTGTTCGCGTTCAACGGGAACGACGCCGCTCTGGGTCACTTCGCGGTCGTCCGCGGTCCGCACAAGCTGTTCGGTCACGCGACCGACTCGGTCCTCGGCCGGGGGGAGTTCGTCGAGGCCTTCGACCTCGAGACGGACCCGGGCGAGCTCGCTCCCGTCGGGACCGAGGCGAGCTGGCCCGCCGACCTCGCGCGCGAGGTGGCTCCCGTCTGGCAGCTCCTGTCCGAGCCGCTGGAACCGGGCGCCAGCGTCGAGCTGGGGGCCGAGGACCGCGAGGACCTCGAAGCGCTCGGCTACGGCGGCTGAAGCGGTGTAGGATCGCCGCATGCGAGCCCTGACCTTCCACGACGTGGGGGACGTCCGCTGCGAAAGCGTCGACGACCCCGAGCTGCGCGACCCCAAGGACGTGATCGTCCGCGTCGAGCTCGCCGCGATCTGCGGCTCGGACCTGCACGTGTTCCGCGGCCACGAGGCCGGGCTGGACCAGGGCACGGTGATGGGGCACGAGTTCCTGGGTGAGGTGGTCGAGGTCGGCGCCGAGGTGCGGAACTTCCGCGTCGGTGACCGGGTGGTCGCACCCTTCACCACGAACTGTGGTCGCTGCGGCGCCTGCGGCGACGGGCTGACCGCGCGCTGCGATCACGGCGAGCTGTTCGGCTGGGTCGAGGGAGGAGAGGGGCTGCACGGCGTGCAGGCGGAGTGGACCCGCGTCCCTCACGCCGACGCCACCCTCGTCCCCGTGCCCGCCTCCCTCCCTTCCGAGGAGGCGCTCCTGACCGGGGACGTGCTCTCGACCGGGTTCTTCTGTGCCGACGCGGCTGGGTTCCGCGAGGGCGCGACCGTGGTCGTGCTCGGCTGCGGACCCGTGGGGTTGATGGCGACGATCGGGGCCCAGGAGCTCGGCGCCGGTCGCGTCCTGGCCGTCGACGGCGTGCCGGAGCGCCTCGAGCTCGCGCGCTCCTTCGGCGCCGAGCCCGTCGATCTGACGAAGGCGCCGCACGAGGCCGTGCTCGAGGCCACCGACGGACGCGGCGCGGAGTGCGTGCTCGAGGTGGTCGGGAGCCCGGCCGCCAGTCGCCTGGCCTTCGAGCTCCTGCGTCCCGGGGGCACGATCTCCGCCGTGGGCGTGCACAACGAGCCGGCCTTCGCGTTCACGCCCGGGGAGGCCTACGACCGCAACCTGACCTACGTGGCCGGTCGCTGTCCCGCGCGCTTCTACGCGCCGCGCATGCTCGAGCTGCTCGCCTCCCGCCGCTACCCGGTGGCCTCGGTCTACTCCCACCGCGTCGGGCTCGAGGAGGGGCCGCGCGGCTACGAGATCTTCGATCGGAAGCTGGAGGGCTGCACCAAGGTGCTCCTGCAGCCCTGAGGGACGTTTCCGGCGCTGCGCCGGCATCTTGAAGGAGTCTTTCCGGGGCGAGATTCCGCTCGCACGGTACCCTTCATGGCGGAGTCCGTGCGGAAACGCTTTCGTACGTGACCGTCGCCTCTCTCCCCCTGCTCGTCGGTCGCCCCCTCCGCCGACGGTCCTGCCGCATGTCGCACCTTCGTCGCCTCTCCGTGCTCGGCCTCTGCTTCCTCGCGGGGATCTCGTCCGCGCAGGGGACCCGCTCGAAGGCCGAGGACCGCCACGGGGACGACTGCAGCGTGGAGCCGCCCGGCTGTGCACCGGCGGATGCGACCTTCACTCCGGTCCTCGACGCCTGGAGCCCGCTGGCCACCTTCGTCAACGCCGAGGGGAACGTGTGGATGTCCCCGATCCACGCGACGCTGATGCCGACGCGGGAGATCCTGTTCCTCGGCTGGAACCGCGACGCCGAGTGCGTCACGACCTATCCCTGCGCGCCGAGCTTCCAGTGGGGCCGCCACGCCTGGATCCTGCCGGTCGACGGAGAGCCCGAGCAAACCTATCAGTCGGCGAGCGCCTGCTATCCCGCGGATCGCGAGATGGTCCAGTTCCGCGTGCTGGACAACATCTACGAGAACCAGCTGCTGCCGCTCGCGGACCGGCACGACCTGTTCTGCTCGGGACACACGCTGCTGGAGAACGGCGACGTGTTCACGGCCGGCGGCACCTACTACCCGTTGACGCCGTGTCCGATCGGCGTGTGCGGCCTGACCTACGGTGCGGTGTACGAGCGCTACACGGGGCGCCTGCGCCAGCTCGGGAACATGGTGGGTCTCCCGGACTACTGTCCACCGCTGCCCTGCGCGAGCTGCTCCGACGAGTTCGACCAGTGTGTCTCCTGCCGGGACCGCTCGGGGCTCTACAACACCGCCATGCGCTGGTACCCGACCTGTACCCGGCTGCACGACGGACGCGTGATGATCACGGGCGGCTTCACGCAGACCTTCCTGGACGGGGGCGGCGGCGTCCAGCTGTACGAAGGTCTCCAGAACAACAGCATCGAGTTCTTCGACCCGTCGACGAGGAGCTACGAGCTGCTGCTGCCCTCTCGGCGCGACGACGCGCTGCAGAACCTGCTCATCAATCGGGACTACACGCACATCACGCTGCTCCCCGAGCCCGTGCAGCGCCGCAAGCAGGAGTTCGACCTCCTGCTCTTCGGGCAGCACGGCGTCCCGATGCTGCTCGACCTGGATTCCTCCACGACGGCCAAGGCGCTGTGGGCTTCGGAGGCGCCGGGCTGCCGGCCCAACACGCCGTGCCCCGACCTCAACTGCGATGCTTGCTCGGGCGTCGGCGCGTCCTCCGTGCCGCTGCCGATC
Source organism: uncultured Planctomycetaceae bacterium (assembly GCA_964509445.1). Classification (GTDB taxonomy): domain Bacteria; phylum Planctomycetota; class UBA1135; order UBA1135; genus CAZDYS01. The sequence goes on along the minus strand of CAZDYS010000006.1, from coordinate 11,499 downwards.
CGGGTCCGAGACGGGGAGTGGGGCTACTCCAACGGCAGCATGCTGATCGCCGGCGGTGCCCACGACAGCTCTCACCAGCGGAGCTTCGACGTCTACGACCCGGTCCGGGACGAGTGGCTGTTCGACGGAGAGCGCGGCGCCCTGGACACGGCTCGGCACCACCCGGCGACGGTGCTGCTGCCGGACGGGAAGATCGCCGTGGTCGGCGGGCACAGCCACGCGCAGGATCGCGAGCGCCTGCAGCAGGCCTTCTACATCGACCCGCGAGAGGGGTTCCGCGGTCTCGCGGGCATCGCGGAGATGGGGCAGCCCCTGGGGCACGGCTATCACGCGGTCTCGCTCCTGATGCCCGACGGCCGCGTCCTGCTCGCGGGCGGGCGCGACCAGGAGACCGATCGCTTCTACACCGAGCGCCCGACCTTCGAGTTCCTGTACCCGCCGTACTTCTCCAAGAAGCGCATCAAGCTCCTGGTGGTCAGCGACCGGATGCGCCTCGGGAAGAGCTACGACATCTTCACCGACAAGTCGGTGAAGGAGGTCGTGCTGATGGGGCTCGGCTCGATGACGCACTCGTTCGACATGAACCAGCGCTACGTCGAGCTCGAGGTGAAGCGCTTCCTTCCCCGCCTCGGGGGCAACCCGAGCAAGCAGCGCGCGCAGATCCAGATCCCCGACAGCGCGCGCGTGCTGCCGCCGGGCTTCTACATGCTGTTCGCGCTGGATCAGGCGCGCGTCCCGTCCCGCGCGCGGATCATCCACGTCGGGGCCTGAGAGCGGTTCGCTAGGCCTTCTTGCGGCGCGTTCCGGCCGGCGCTTCGCCGTCGAGCACCGCGACCAGCTTCTTCGGCGCGATCGCGCGGTAGCTCTCCTCGAGCCAGGACTCCAGCAGCGCGACCGGCGGGACCTCGTCGACCGCGAACGAGGCCGTGACCCAGCCGCTCTTGCCGAGCCCGTAGCCCGTCGCCTCGGCGAAGGGCAGCAGCTTGGCCTCCAGGTGCGAGTCCGGCAGCTTCGCGCTCATCTTGAGGCCGTCCGGGCTCGTGGCGAGGAACACGAACGACTTGCCGCGCACCTTGATCGCGTAGTGGCCCCAGGGGTGCTCCTCGACGGAGTCGGGATAGGCCAGCGCGAGCTCGACCAGGAGACGCACGTACTTCGCCGCCGCGGTCCCGTCGGGAGCAGGCGGGTAGTCCGTCACTCTTCCTCTCCGAAGTAGCCGAGCTTCTTGAAGTCGAGGATCTCCTCCTCGGAGAACTCGACCGAGCCCGAGGCGTTGCGGCCGGACCACAGCCGCACGCGGTAGGGAGTCTCGTCGAAGACCTCGCGCGCCGGGAACATGTTGGACTCCAGCTCCGCGCTGTCGGCCGTCGCGAGCTCGTAGGGCATCGCGCCTGCCGGTTCCCCGCTCGCGCCCAGGAGCAGGCGGCCTCCGTCGATCGGCTCTCCGTCGATGCGTACCTCGACCAGGACGGTCTCCTCCTCGTCGACCGGGACGAACTTCACGCCGTCGCCGTCGCCGGGCGCGACGCGCAACACGTAGCGCGAGCCCTTGCGCATGCGTCCGCGCCACTCGACCTCGGAGGCCTCGTTGATCCAGTCCCGCTCCTCGCCGCCCCCGGCCATGTCCTCGGTGTACAGCGCGGTCGTGTGCAGGAAGTCGACGTCCGCGAACAGGAGGACCTCGACCTTGATCAGCTCCTCGCTCCCGTTCTGGAACAGGAGGAAGAAGCCCTGGTTTGTCTCGGAGAGGAACCGGTCCAGGTAGTCGCGATGGGCGTCCGCCAGGGTCGGGTCGCTCGTCAGCAGGTTCGTCGTCTCGTCCGGGTCCGTGGCCAGGTCGTAGAGCTGCTCGCTCTTGGTCGGCGCCCAGGCGCGCAGGTACTTGCGCTTGCCGGCGACGACGCCCTTGCGGTACCAGCCGCCGGAGTCGACCTCGCTCAGGCCGAAGACGAGCTCGTCCCCGGTCAGCGCGCGCAGGACCAGGTCGCGGCCGGGCAGGTCCTCGTCCGCCGGGAGGCCGAACGCGGAGAGCACGGTGGGGGCGATGTCGATCTGCTGGGCGAGGCCGTCGTGCACCAGCCCCGCCGGAGCACCCGGTCGGCGGACGATGAGCGGCACGCGCACGACCTCGTCGAACATCTGCGGGTTGTGACGCCACCCGCCGTGCTCGCCGAACTCCTCCCCGTGGTCGGCCGTGAACACGACCAGCGTCTCCTCGCTCAGCCCGCGCGCCTCGACCTGGGCCAGGAAGCGCGCGAACTCGGAGTCCGTGAACGCGATCTCGCCGTCGTACAGGTCGACCAGGTGCTGCAGGTCCTCCTCCGGGAGGTCGACCAGGCTCAGGGAGCGGTCCTCGAGCGCGTAGTGTCCGTCGATCGTCCCCTGGTAGTCGGCGCCGAAGCGCTTGTCGTAGGGAGGGGGCGGGTCGTAGGGCGCGTGCGGATCGACCACGTGCAGGTAGAGGAAGAAGCGCTCGTCCTCGAGGCTGTCCAGGAAGGCCAGGCCGCGGTCGACGACCTCGCGCGTGCGGGCCTCCACGTCGCGGTCCACGAACTCCCAGGTCTCGAAGCCCTGGTTCAGCCCGTTCTTCGGGTGCAGCCAGTTGTTCGCGTAGAAGCCCGCGGTCTTGATGTCGTTCTCCACGAGCCGCTCGGCGAGCGTGTCGACGGCGACCAGGATGCTGGAGCCCTCCTTGTTCGCGCCGTGCTGGGCCGGATAGAGGCCCGTGAGCACCGACGCGGTGGACGGCTTGGTCCAGGTGGACTGGCTCAGGCAGTGGTCGAAACGGATTCCGGTGCTGGCGAAGGCGTCGATGCCGGGCGAGGTCTCGCGCTCGTAGCCGTAGCACGAGAGGTGATCCGCCCGCAGCGTGTCCACCAGGTACACGATCGCGCCCCTCAGGGCGGGGTCCTCCTCCGTGTTCGCCGTCCCGCAGGCCGAGGCCGCGAGGGCCACCGCCAGCACGCTAGGGAGTGCCTTCATGGGGCCAGTCTATCGGTCCGGATGGGGGCCCGGATCCACGGAGGACCGATTCCGCCCGGGCGCGGGTCCAAAGAAAGCGCAGGTGGGGAGTAGTTCGGGCGGGCGCGAGGACGACCAAGGGACTCATGGCGTTCTCCTTGCAATCGGTTCTCGAAGAGCTGGGGGAGCTCGAGCCGTTCCCGTCCGCGGCGGTCCGCGTCATGGAGCTCTCCATGGCCGGTGAACCCGACCCGGTCGAGCTCGCACTCGTCATCAAGATGGACGTCGGAATGACGGCCAAGGTGCTGAAGCTGGCCAACTCGGCCGTCCACAGCACGATCGTCGAGATCACCTCGATCGAGCAGGCGGCGGTCAAGCTGGGCTCGGACGAGCTGGCGCGGCTCGCGATGACCTGCGGGGCCGCGGCGTTCTACAGCGGTCTCGGTTCGTCGACCCCGCGCTCGAACAAGTCGCTCTGGGAGGAGTCGGTCACGAACGCGATCGCCGCGCGGCTGGTCGCGCAGGATCGCGGCCGCGAGCGGCCGGACACGCACTACACGATCGGTCTGTTGATGAACATGGGGCACGTCGTGCTGGACCGCTTCCTGCGGATCCAGCGGGAGTCCGTGCTCGCGAAGATCGACTGCGGCGCGCGTGCGCTCCGCGCGGAGCGCGACGTGCTCGGGATCACCCACGCGGAACTCGGCTCCCGGATGGCGCGGCGCTGGGGCTTCCCCTCGGCGTTGGTCGATGCGATCGCCAACCACCACACGCCCGACCGAGGCGAGGATCCGGAGCTCTGCGCCGACGTGAACCTCGCGGAGGCGCTGACCTGGGAGGCGATGCGCGAGGACGAGTCCAGTCCGCTCGCCTACGGAGTGTCCGGCGCGACCGTCGGCCGCGTCGGAGTCGTGCAGGAGGACGTGGACGCGATCCGCGCGGCGCTGCCCGTGGCAGTCGAGGCCCAGCGCTACCTGATGGGGATGAGCGACGCGGCCTGAGGCCGCGCCCGATCTCGCGGCGAGCTAGTACGTCGCCGTGTCGTAGGGCTCGTAGCGGAACGTGTAGGCCGCGTTCCCCAGGCCGCTCTTCTGCGTGTCGAGCACCGTCCAGTCGAGCTCGGCGAACTCGAGCGAGGGGGCGAAGCGTCGCTGGTAGGAGAGCTTGCCGTCGCCCAGCAGGTCCGACTTGGTGATCTCGGTGCCGCCGATCTCCTCGAGGAAGCGTCCCTGGGCGCGCCGCCCCGGACGCAGCAGCACGGTCAGGAGCGTCTGCGACCCCTGGGTCTGCGGGTGCCAGGCGAGCTTGTCCGTCGTGCCCCAGTCGTAGACCGACTCCTGATACCCGCGCGGCTGCGGGTCGGCGAAGATCGGCTGGTGCAGCGGCACGAACAGCGATCCGTCGACGCCGGCCAGCGGCCGGACGCGCGGGGACTGCACCAGGTAGAACGGCACCTGGAGGATCGCGTAGGGGCTGCCCTCGAGCTGCAGCGGGTCGAGCGCGGAGTAGAAGTGTCCGCGCAGGAACTCGTTCTTGTCCCCGCCGCGCCCGTCGACGCCGGCGACGAAGTCGTTCTTCGGCGGAGGCAGGTAGTGGGGGGTCAGGCTGCCCATGTTCACGTGCCCCCAGCGGGTCATCTTCGTGCCGTTCAGGATGCCCGCCCAGTGGGGCTCGATGAGCGTGTCGTAGCGCGCGTCGCCCCAGGGATCCGCGTCGACGCCTCCGGAGAGCGAGGCGAGCACGGACTGGTTCACGAGGCCGCTCGTTCCGTCGGCCTCGATCCAGAGCGCGGCGACCGTCTCCAGCGCGGTCTTCATCGCCTCGATGTTCTGCGTGTAGATCCCGTTCCCGAACCTCCCCGGGTCCTCGAACAGCTCGTGGAGCGGGTCGATGCCGAAGTCCGCGGCCAGGGGCCCGATCTGGCCCGCCTCCACGAGGGCTTCGATCTCCGCCACGTAGCGGGAGCGGAGGAGCGCGGCGTACAGCGTGACCTGGGAGAACGCGTGCGCTTCGAAGCTGTAGCCCGGGTTGGGCTGGTCGTTCTCGTCGTGGGACTTGTACTCCTCCATCCAGTCGCGGAAGAGCAGAGCCTGCCCGTTCATGCCGACCGGGTGCAGGTCGTAGGCGTCCAGGAAGAACGGCCAGAGCATGTGCATCCACTGGTTGCGCAGGTCGACGCCGGCCACCTGGCTGAACTGGAGGTCGGTGGCGAGCGGCTGGTCGCGCAGCATCTCGATCGCGCGGACCTGACGCCACGTGCCGATGGGCTCGTGGGACACCATGTAGGCCGGGAAGTTCGCGAGGTCCGCCTCGGTGAAGCGCGTGCGCTCGATCAGGTCCGGCGTCACGTTGTTGTTGATCCACACCTCGCGCAGCGGCGCGACGTTGCTCGGTCCGATCTTCGGCATCTCGGAGGCCGCGTGGTAGCCGCTCCAGCGCCAGCTCGCGAGGCTCCCGTCCAGCACGGCCGTCTCGGAGTACGCCTCCGCCGGCACGTCGACGCCCTGGACGGGGATGTGCGCCATGAACTGGAAGCGGAAGTGCCCCTGGTTGTCGGCGACGAGCAGGTTGTTGCCGTTGCCGAAGATGATCCGCCCGCCGTCGAAGATGGCGTCCACGTCGGTCGTCGCGTTCCGAGCGCGACCGAACCCGATCATGGCTTCCCAGGGGCTGCCCTCGCTGGAGAAGGCGGACTGCTGGAAGCGGATCTCGCTTCCGGGCGTCGGCGGCGTTCCGCTCTGGGGGAGGACCGGGTAGCGCGTGAACTTCAGCGTCGCGGGCTCGGTCGGGTGCCGCGGGACGTAGTGGCGGGTGTCCAGGTAGGTGTGTTCCTCGTCCGTCAGCGGGTCGTAGTAGGCCAGCGTCTCCTGCACGGTCTGCAGGGCGACCTCGTAGGTGGTCCCGTTCGCGGCGACGTAGTCGAAGCTCAGCGCGTCCCCGACGGTGCCCGAGGGCGGGTTGAGGGTGACCGCCCACTCGTTGCGGGCCACGGGCTCTCCCGCCGGAGCGGTGAAGAACCACGAGATCGCGTTGTTGTAGCCCATGTAGAGCGACGGATAGCCGGGCATCGTGAGTCCCGTCGCGCGGTAGCTCGCTCCCTGCACCTGCGCGATGTACGGGCGAATGTGCAGCTTGTTCAGCACGACGTGACTGTCGGAGGCGGTCATCACGCCGCCGCCGGCGATGCTCCCCGGGCTGATCAGCCAGCCGTTCGAGGCCTTGATCGACTGCGGCGCGAGCTCGAGCCCGTAGCTGGGCAACGGGCCGGGGACGATCGGCAGCGGAGCGTCCGGTCCGTTGCTCGGCAGCGCCTCGAGCGGGTACTCGTTGTTGCGCAGGAGGAAGAACGAGTTGATGCAGACGCCGAGCCGCAGCACGTGCTCGACCTGGATCTCCATGTCCTTCGAGAACAGCCGGTCGACGACGCGACGCATCTGCAGCGGGACGGTCGGATCGTCGTGGTCACCGAACGGAGAGAAGCTCTGGTTCAGGTAGTCCGGGACGGGATCGACGTTCACGGAGAAGTCGTCGCCGAGGAGCGCGTCGAGGCGACTGGACTCCGCCGGGTTCCCGTACTCGCGCCACCAGGCGCGACCGGCCTCGATCCCGCGCACGTAGGCGCGCAGGAGCGGCAGCAGCTTCGCCTGGTTCAGCTCCGCTCGATGGCGCTGGGCGACGGCCGGGACGTCCCACAGCCGGATCAGGCGGTCCTCGTCGAGGTAGCTCTCGCCGGCGACCTCGGCCATGCGGCCGGAGTGCAGCCAGAGCATGTTGAGCGTGCCGATCGGGAACTCCCGCATCTGGTGGAACCCGAGTCCGGCCAGCGCGGCCTCGTCGCTCTCCCCGTAGACGTGAGGCACCATCGCGTCGTCGTAGAAGACCTCGACCAGGTCCTTCGCGACGAGGGCCTTGCGCTGGGACGAGGCGAGCGGGGCGAGCGCGACCAGGATCGCGAGTGAAGGCAGGACGCGGGCGAACAGACGCATGATCACCTTCCAGGGGGGAGCCTTGTGCGGGGTGGCTTCGGGACAGTCGTCCCCATGCTAGGACCGATCTCGGGTGCGTGGGGTTCCCCATAAGATCGATCTCGCCGGGCCCTCGGTCCCGGTCGGGCTCCCGGGCCCGTGGGCGGCCGCGGAGACCGGCCGTCGGCGCGCGGTGCGCTCAGCCCGCGCGTCGCAGAGCGCCGCTCAGCGACAGCTCGACCGCGCTCAGGCCGGACGTTGCACGTTCGTAGAGCGTGCGCAGCTCCTCGTGTCCGTTCGTCGTGACGAACGACTCGTGCACGCTGGCGCCCGCGCCGTCGGCGACCTCGCACAGCGTGGAGCAGAGCTCCTGGCGAAGTCGCTGTCCTTTGCCCGCGGCCGTGCGCGGGAGCACCAGACCGAACAGCCCGTCGCCCAGGTGTCCGACGAAGTCGTCGGTGCGCGCCGAACCGAGCAGCGCGTTCGCGACCTCCGCCTGCAGCATCGCCTCGCCCTCGGGCGACGTGACGCGCACGAGCAGGAGCGCCGTGGGGGACAGGCCGCGGCGCGACGGTCGCAGGACACGCTCGAGCTCGCCCAGGAGTTCCTCGCGCGTGAGCACGTGTTCGTGGAGGCCGTCGAGCTGACGCTTGGCCGCAGCGACGCGGCGACGGGCGAGGGACGAGCTCGGGGTCTCCTCTTTCGGGAGGAGGCGTGGCGCGACCCAGCGCACCCAGGTCTCGTGCAGGCCGCGCGCGATGCCGTAGCCGCCCATCAACAGCCAGGGGCCGAAGAAGGAAGCCGTCTCGATCGTGGCCTCGTGCTCCCCGAAGAAGCCGAGCGGCATCGTGTTGACCGTGAGGCGCAGGACGGCCCCGGTCACGGCCAGGCAGACCAGGGTCAGGAGATCGGTCAGTCCGGTGCCGAGTCGCGCACACAGTCGTGCGTGGAGTCCGGTCCGGAATCGGGGGGGTTGCATGAAGATCGACGACGCCTCGCATCCTCCATCGGCGTCTCGCCCTCGCGCCTGGAGGGGTTTGACCGCCTTTGCTGGCTCTCCAGCGGGAAGCGCGTGCTTGCGGCCCTCCGGGGTCCTCCGGGGAAAGGCCCCGCCCACCGCTGGCGCGCTCCGCGTCGACTGGCACCATGGGCCCATGAAGCCGACCACGATCCTGGCCGCGGGCCTCCTCCTCGCTTCGACTCCGTCTCCCCAGGACGCTGCGCCGGAGGCCGCCCCGGAGCCGCGCGGTCTCACCGTTCGTGCCGAGGGAGCTTTCGAGGGCTACACGCTGGTCGCCCCGCTGCGCACGACGCGGGTGCTCCTGCTCGACATGGAGGGCGAGATCGCGCACGAGTGGGAGTGCGGTCTGCCGGCCGCCGGCGGCGTCTACCTGCTGGAGAACGGCAACCTCCTCTACCCCGCGCGGCCCGCGGAGAACCCGCGCTTCAAGGGCGGAGGCATCGGGGGCGTCCTCTACGAGTTCACCTGGGACGGCGAGCTGGTGTGGACCTTCGAGCTCGGGGACGACTTCATGACCATGCACCACGACGTGGAGCCGCTGCCGAACGGCAACCTCCTGGTCATCGCCTGGGAGCACCGCTTCCGCGAGGACGCGATCGCCTTCGGCCGCGATCCCGAAGCCGTCGAGGAGGCGGGCATGTGGCCCGACTGCGTGCTCGAGCTGAAGCCCACGCGCCCGGAGGGAGCGGAGATCGTCTGGGAGTGGCACGCCTGGGACCACCTCGTGCAGGACTTCGACGAGTCCGCCGAGAACTACGGCGTCGTCGCCGACCATCCCGGTCGCCTCGACATCAACTACGACCATCGCGATCCGGCCCCGATGACGGAGGCGGAGATCGCGCGCCTCGAGAAGGTCGCCGACGACATGGCGGCGCTCGGCTACACCGGCGGGTCCGACGACGAGGACGACGGTGAGGCGCCCGCGCCCGACAGCCCGCTCGCCGGAGTGCCGGACTGGATGCACACGAACGCGGTCGACTACCACCCGGAGCTCGACCTGATCGTGCTGAGCTCGCCGGAGCTGAACGAGATCTTCGTGATCGACCACGCGCTCTCGACCGAGGAGGCGATGTTCGAGGACGCCGGTCGCTGGGGGAAGGGCGGCGCGATCCTCTGGCGCTGGGGCAACCCGGTGAACTACGGAGCCGGGCGACGGACGGCCCGACGTCTGTTCTACCAGCACGACCCGCAGTGGCTGCTCGACGGCTCCGGCGAGCTCAAGCTGACGGTCTACAACAACGGAGGCGGGCGCCCGAGCGGCGACTGGTCGTCGATCGAGGAGCTCGTCCTGCCGTTCACGCTCGAGGGCGGCTTCGAGAAGGAAGAGGGACGCGCGTTCGGACCGCGGCGCCCGGAGTGGAGCTACAAGCGCAAGGGCGAGTTCTACTCCCCGTTCATCTCCGGCGTGCAGTGGCTCCCGAACGACAGCGTGCTCATCTGCGAGGGAGCCCCCGGGCGCGTCTTCGAGGTCACCCGGAAGGGCGAGAAGGTGTGGGAGTGGCGCAACCCCATCGAGGGGGACGCCGAGGTGGGGACCGGCGGCAACGCGCCGCCGACCGCGCTGTTCCGCGCCACGCGCTACGCTCCGGACTACCCGGGCTTGCGGTTCTAGTCGCTCCGACGGCCGTGCCGCAGCGGAGCCTGCTCGTTCGTCTAGGGATCTGCTCCCTGCTGGTCGGCTGCGCGTCCGCGCCGGCCCTCGAAGGACCGCTCGTCCGCGCGTCCGGCGTCCGGCAGGCGCCCGTCCAGGACACCGCCGAGAGGGAGCGGCCCGTCGCTTCGGGCGACGCGGACGACGCGTCTCCGGGCGGCTTCGGCGCCTACCGCAAGAACTACATCCTCGCGACCTACGACGAAGGAGCGGAGGGGCGCGCGGGACGCGATCCGGAGGAGGTGAAGTTCCAGATCAGCTTCCGCTACCCGATCTCGACGGGACCGTCCGCGCTCTGGTTCTCCTACACAGCGCGCTCGTTCTGGCAGCTGTTCGACTTCCAGGGATCCTCGCCGTTCCGCACGACGGACCACGAGCCCGAGATCTTCTGGGAGTCCGCGCCGCGCGCGGCGTCCTGGGTCGACCGGCGGCGGAGCTGGCTCTACCGGCTCGGCGTCTCGCACCAGTCGAACGGCGAGGCGGGCGTCGACTCGCGCAGCTGGAACCGGGTGGTCGGAGAGCTCGTGCTGCACTCCGATCGCGAAGCGCGCTGGTGCGAGGACGGCGTCGACGACTGGCGCCTGGCCCTGCGCACCTGGTGGGTGTTCGACTTCGACGAACCGGAGCGCGGCGACTTCGAGGACTTCCTCGGGCTCGCGACGCTCTCCTGGGACGTGCACTGGGGCACTCTCCCGGGAAGCCCGCAGCTCACCGTCGAGGCGCGCAACAACTTCGACTTCGGCGAGAACCGGGGCTCCGTCCAGGTCGAGCTGAGCGCGGAGGCGTTCGCCAACTCGCGCCTCATGGTCCAGGTGTTCGAGGGCTACGCGGAGAACCTCCTGGACTACGACCGGCGCGCGACGCGCATCGGCGTCGGGTTCCAGCTCTCGCCCTGAATCAGATGCGTTCGATCGTCGGCCAGTGGGCGCGCCGGATCGTGCCCCAGGCGATGCGCAGCCAGGGCGTGTAGCGGTCGGCGTCCTGGATCTCGCGATCCAGCTCGCTCGCGGAGATCAGGCGCGTGTCCGCGACCTCCGCGGGGTTCGGCCGCACCCGCTCCGGCTCCACCCGACCGACGTACACCCAGCAGAGCTCGTGCTCCGCGCCGGCGTCCCCGAACAGCGCCTGGTAGCGATAGCGGAACAGGGGGGCGATCCGGACGTGCTCCAGGCCGAGCTCTTCGGCCACGCGCCGGTGGGCGGCGTCCTCCACGTCCTCGCCCCAGCGCGGGTGGCTGCAGCACGAGTTCGCCCAGTAGCCGGGCCAGAGCGTCTTGCCCGCCTGCCGCTCCTGGAGCAGCAGGCGGTTCTCGTCGTCGAAGAGGTACACGGAGAAGGCGCGGTGCAGCAGGCCCTCGCCCGCGTGACACTCCTCTCGCGACGCCGGGTGCAGCGTGCGGTCGTCGGCATCGACGACGATGAGCGATTCGGTGTTCATGGCGGCGCCAGGGAGAGACTCGGCGCGTCGGCACGAGCCCGTCTCCAGCATACGCCTCCCTCAGTCGCCCTCGGTCGCCGTTTGCTCCTCGAAGCTCGTCCCGAACCGAAGCAGGGCACTCGTGGCGGCTCCGTCGGGGGAAACGCTGACGACGTACAGGCGGTCGTACTCGCTGGCTTCCTGGATCGGCGCGCCGGCGTCCCCGCCCAGGAGCTTCGCCAGCTGCGGCGTCGTGTTGCTGTGTCCGACGACCAGGTGGCGGCCGCCGGCGCTCTTCAGCTCCTGTGCGAGGCCCGCCAGGTCTCGCGGGTCGTAGAGCAGAACCTCCTGTCCGTGGCTCGCCGCGACCGGAGCGGCGGTCTCTCGCGTGCGCCGGTAGTCCGAGCTGTGCACGGCATCCAGCTCGGCGCTGCGGAGCATGCGGGCGAGCTCCTCCGCGCGCTCGCTGCCCGCGGGCGTGAGCT